>CAIPBW010000195.1 GCA_903863395.1 uncultured beta proteobacterium | reverse complement strand
GGTGCATCAAGGCAGTTGCGCCCCACCCATGCGGGCGGCGATAACGGCGGAGCGCTCGGCCAGGTAGCTGGAGTTGGGTAGCTTCTCGAAGTAGCGCGGGCGCGGCAGCATGACGGCCAGGCGTGCGGCTTCGAGGGGGCTAAGCGCAGAGGCGGGTTTGCGGAAGTAGTGGCGCGCGGCGGCCTCGGCACCAAACACGCCCTCGCCCCACTCCACGCTGTTGAGGTAAATCTCCAGAATGCGCTGCTTGGACAGCAGCGCTTCCAGCAGCAGCGTCAGCACAAACTCCTGGCCCTTGCGCACCAGGGTGCGCTCGCCCGAGAGGAACAGGTTCTTGGCGAGTTGCTGCGTGATGGTGGAGCCGCCCACCACCTTGGGCGGCTTGGCCGGGGCGGGCGCGGCGTTGGGGCCCGGCTTGCGCGCGGCGGCGCGTTGCTCGGCCTGGTTGTTCTTTTGCCAGGCTTTCTCTACCGCGTCCCAGTCCACGCCGTCGTGGTGCACAAAGCCGTCGTCCTCGCTGGAGAGAACGGCGCGCTTGAGGTGGTCTGAAATCTGGCGGTAGTCCACCCACTGCTGGCTCCAGCGCAGCGTGCCCCTGTCGCGGGCAATGCGCCAGGCTTCGGAGCGTTCAAAGGCGGTGGACTGCGGCGCAATCACGGCCATGGTGGCAATGCGCAGCACAAAAAAGAGTTGTAGCGCCAGCAGCGCCAGCAGCAGCAATCCGGCCCAGCGCAGCAAGGTTCTCATGGCTTGGTGGACAGGCGCGTTTCCAGCGTTTCGTCGCGCGTGAAGCGAAAGCGCGACACCACCAGAATCTGGTCAGCCTGGCGGCGCATGGCGGCGTTGAAGTGCCCAAACGGCCCGGCGCTGCGGGCGATGGCCGCAGCCTGGCGGTCCAGCGTGGCGTTGCCCGAGCCTTCGACAATTTCGGTGGCGAGCACACGCCCGTCGTGGTTGACGGTGACGATCATGGTCAGCTCGCCGTAGAGCTTTTTGCCGCCGCTTTGCGGAAAGTTGTCGGTGCCCCGGTCTTCAATGGCGCGGCGCAGCGCGTCGTAGTACACGGCGTACACCTCCTCGCGCACGGCGGGGCTGATGTAGCGCTTCTTGGGGCGCGAGTTTTCGCTGTTGATACGGCGCTCAATCTCGGCCAGCAACTGGATCAACTGGCGGCGCTTTTCCTCGCGCTGCGCCTTCTCGGAGGTACTGGCCGGGTGCTGCGGGTCGGGTGGCGGCATGGCGGCGAGTTGCTGCTTGATCTGGGTGAGCATCAAAGTCTGTTGCTCTTGCAGGGCTTGCAGTTTGCGCGTGGACTCCTGCTCGGCGGATTCGCCCACGTCCATCC
Organism: uncultured beta proteobacterium; assembly: GCA_903863395.1. Taxonomy (GTDB): domain Bacteria; phylum Pseudomonadota; class Gammaproteobacteria; order Burkholderiales; family Burkholderiaceae_C; genus Allorhodoferax. Next base: position 2,104 of record CAIPBW010000195.1, on the reverse strand, counting down.
GCGGCGAAGGTGGCAGCGGGCTGGTGGCACGGCCACGCTCGGCTTCACCACCGCCAGCGAGCGACGCCTGGGCAATGGCCTGGGCCTTGACCGGGCGCTCCTTGCTCTTGGCGTTGACCAGCACCACCTCGAGCGGCGTGTCCTCGAACACGCGGTTGAACGATTCCGGATCAACAAAGCGCACCGTCAGCAGCGCCGCATGCAAGGCAATCGAAATGCCAAGTGCAATCTGGAGGCGGCTGAACGAGCGGATGTTCACGTTGGCGCGGGTTCGGTGGTACTGGTTTCGGGTTGCTCGGATACGTCTACGGCGATGGCTATCGGGCCGGCCATTTCGGCATCGTCTTCGCTGTCGGCTTCGACCGAAGTTTCTGCCGCAGGCTGGTCAAGCTGGGCCAGCACGGTGCCGTGGATGTCCAGGGTAATCAGGTCCATCTCGCCCAGCTTGACGCGCACACGTGTGCCGCGCGCCAGGCCTTGCGCGCCCATGACCGGCAGCACCAGCGGCAGCGTGTCGGCGCGTACCAGGTTGTCCTTGAACACGGTGGCATCCACTTCGGTGATGCTGTTCTGGCGCAGGTACTGCAGCGTCCAGAAGCGCTCCATGGCGCTTTGGTAGCCGTTGTAGGCGCTGTAGGCGGCGTCGAAGCTGGAGATGATGGAAAACAGGTCGGCGTCCTTGGGCTTGAACGGCGCGGCCAGTGCCGCCGTCTTGCCGTTGCGCACGCAGGCAATGATTTGCCACTGGTTGACCAGGTCGGTATAGCGGCGCAGCGGCGAGGTGCTCCAGGCGTAGCTCTTGACACCAATGCCCGCGTGCGGCAGCGCCTTGGTGCCCATACGCACCTTGACGCCCGGGGCCAGGCTGGCCTGGCTGCGGTAGATGCCGGGCACGCCGAGTTCGGCCAGCCAGTTGCCCCAGGTGCTGTTGGCCAGAATCATGGCTTCGGCCACGATCAGGTCCAGCGGCGCGCCGCGCTGGCGTGTGCTGATGTGCACCTGCTCGTCGCCCTGGGGCTCGCTGCCCGATGGATGCTGCTCGGTGTGGGCAAGGCGGAAGTTGTAGTCCGGGCGGTTGAAGTTTTCGGGCTTGCCGCGCACTTGCTCGCGCGCGGCCTTGAGCTGCTGCGCCAGACGGAACAGGAACGAAAGCTGCACGCGCACGTCCAGCGCGGGTTGCGGTGCTGCGGGCGCTTCAAACGCGGGGTCGGTCAGCCACTCGGGCGTGACCACGGTGTCGAGTTGGTCGTGGCGCAGGTTGTAGGCAATGGGCACGCGCTCCAGCCGGGTGTGGCTGCTCTGGATGGTGAGCGTGGCTTCGTCCAGCGTGAGGTACAGCGACAGCGCCGGGCAGTTGCTGCCTTCCTGCAAGGTATAGGCTTGCACCAGCGCGTCGGGCAGCATGGTGATCTTGTAGCCCGGCATATAGACCGTGGACAGGCGCGCGCGTGCCAGGTGGTCCACGGCATCGGCCGGCTGGATTGCCAGCGCCGGTGCAGCGATGTGAATGCCCAGTGTGACCACACCCGTGCCCAGGCCTTGCAGCGAGAGCGCGTCGTCAATCTCGGTGGTGTGCGAGTCGTCAATCGAAAACGCCTGTACTTCGGCCAGGGGCAGTTCGTCGGTGATCGGCGGCGCACTTACCGCCGGAAAGCCCACGCCCTTGGGGAAGTTCTCCAGCAGGAAGCGCTTCCAGTGGAACTGGTAGGGCGAGGTAATGGCACCGGCCTGCTGCAGCAGTTGCAGCGGTGCGGTGTGGGTGGCGCGCGACGCCTCGACCACGGCCTTGTATTCGGGCGCGTTTTTGTCGGGCTTGAACAAAATCTTGTAGAGCTGCTCGCGGATCGGCTCGGGGCAGTGCCCCTGGGCCAGATCGCCCGCCCACTGCTCAATTTGCTGCAGTACCAGCTTCTTCTTCTCGATGGCGGCCAGGGCCTGCGCAATGATGTCGGCCGGGGCCTTTCGAAAGCGCCCCTTGCCGGCACGGCGGAAGTAGTGCGGCGACTCGAACAACTTGAACAGCATGGCCGCCTGCTCGGACAGCGGAGCCTGGGCCGAAAAGTAGTCGCGCGCCAGGTCGGCAAAGCCGAACTCGTCTTCGGGC
>CAIPBW010000194.1 GCA_903863395.1 uncultured beta proteobacterium | reverse complement strand
TGTGAAAATCAACACCGCCCACTACCGCCGCCTGCTCGACACACTGATCGAGGAGCGCCAGGGCGCAAGCCAGCCACTGGCGCGCGCCTCCAGCGGCAAGACCCGATTCAACTTTGAGCCCGACCCCAACCAGAACTTCAACCGCGAGTTCACCGACTACTTTGTGCAAGGCCGCCAGGCCGACATTGGCGCCTTTGACTCGCCCAAAAATCCGGGCCAACCGATTGGCTATGTGAGCCAGCTCGGCCCCAACTGGGTGGAGCTTGAACTCAGCGACGCGGCAATGGTGCTGCACAACGGCGACGGCCTGTGCTACTACGACCTGCAAAAAGAATTGGTCGGTCTGGCCATCAACCGTGCCGAAGTGGTCGGCAAGCCCAAGACCGGTGCGGCGCAGCGCTGGCGGGTGTTTCCCAAAGATGATCTGCAACACTTGCCGGACCTGCGCAAGGGCGTGGAGATCAACCGCAACCGCGATGCCGACTGGGTGCGAAAACTCGGCAAAAAGTCGAGCCAGCGGCGCATCGGCGTCTGGGTAGAACTGGCGCAAACCGCGCACGGCCTGACGCTGGCGCTGACCGACGAGGACGGCCACTGCGCTACCGCCCACGCCGCGCTGCCGCACGACCTGGCCAGGTACCCGGAGCAGGCCGTCGCCGTGCTGCGCGCACATCTTGAGCGGCTGGGCACCACCACCTTTACAGCCGAAGACGTGCAGGTGAAATTTGACCAGCCCTGGTTTGTGCCGGCGTCAAGCCTCAACGCCCTGCGGCGCGACGCCGTGGCGGCGCTGCTTGCCGCGCGCGAACACGGCTACCAGCGTCCCGCGCGTGCGCAGCCGGTGCAGCCACCCGTGCCCTACCCTGAAGACACCTTGAGCTACCTGGGCAATGTGTTCAACCACAAGGCCCGCGCCTTTTACGCCCGCCACGGCGTGCGCCTGATCGCGCCAGCGTTCGAGAGCAACCAGGAGACCGGCGAGGTCAGCCTGATGATCACCAAGCACTGCGTGCGCTATTCGCTCAGCCTGTGCCCCAAGCAGGCCAGGGGCGTGACCGGCGTACAAGGCCAGGTCAAGGCCGATCCCCTGCAACTGGTCAACGGCAAGGAGAAGTTGACGCTGCTGTTCGACTGCAAGCCCTGCGAAATGCACGTCATGGGCCGCATCAAACCCGCTTTGGCCCGGGGCTCCAGCGCAGCAAACGCCGCTGCCGTGCCTGTGACCTTCTACAAGAAGTCGCCCCAATAAAAATGCAACATGAACCGCGGCTGCGTCACTGCCAGGAGCGAAGCGACGCGGCAATCCATGTCCTTTGGCTGTCATTGCAAGCGTTGCGCGGCAATCCATGCAAGCATGAAGTCATGGATCGCCACGGCCTTCGGCCTCGCGATGACGAAGGGGGGAGTAGCCTCGCGATAGCGAGCGTGGTGAGGGGCCTCGCGAGGATGAAAGGCCGTCATTGCGAGGAGCGCAGCGACGCGGCAATCCATGTCTTTTGGCTGTCTTCAAGAACCCGTCAGCGCAGGTGCTTTTGCATCTTGGCGGTAAAACGCTCTGGGATGCTTACCCGGCGCGGACCGGGGACGAGTTCAAAAATTTCCCCTGCTTGCAGATGCCCGGCCTGTTCAACCGCCAGGTAGAAGCCGCAAAAGCCGCTTTGCGCCATGCGTTTGCTGGCACTGTTCATGCCCATGGTGGCGTTGAATTTGTAGCACGGCTCGCGCGGTTGCGTTACGCGTAAGCGGCAGTTGGCAAACTGCAGCACGTCGCCCACCCACACCTGGGTTTCGAGCAAGCCGCGCAGGGTCAGGTTCTCGCCTATCGCGCCCCAGGGCTGCGCTGTGTCGCTTGCCGGCACTCCAGCCTCATGGCGCGCCGCTTGCCAAAAGGCGTAGTGCTCGCTCGGGTAGGCGTACACGGCCTTCTCCAGGCCACCATGCACAGACAGATCGACTTGCTCGTCACCCGCCAGGCCCAATGCCGTGACCTCTACCGCGCCTGCCACCGCCGTCTTGTGGATGGCGCTGAGCACCGTGCGCTCGCCCACCGCCAGCTTGCGGGCAGAACCCACCTGTACACCAACCACCCGCATGGATGCGGACATTGCAGGCGCCCTTCACAGCGCGGCGTGCGCGATGGCGCCACTGCGGCTGGAGTAGCGCACCAGGGCGTCGAGCTTTTCCACCTGCACCGCGGCCGCTCGCCTGCCATAGGCATGGTCCTTGAGCCAGGCCAGTTCGGCTTGCAGCGAGGTTTCGTCGTCCAGTCGGGTGTGCCAAACTTTTTGGTCGGCATTCCAGCGGTAACCGCGCGCCTTGAGTTTGTCCTTGGCATCAAACGGCGCGCCCGTGGCCTGCAGCCGGTAGCTCTCCTGCCCCGCGCGCGCGAGCAGTTGCGCCAACCCGGTTTGCGCCTGCTGCGGCAGCGGCCGCGCTAGCACCGAGAGCAGCGCGTGGCAGTCCATCTCGGCGCGGTGGGCGTCATAAAACAGGCCCAAATCGAAGGCCAGGGTTTCGAGCTTGGCCGACTGGCGGCCCTGCTCCTTCCAGCCAATGTCGGCCACCGAGCAAGCCCAGGGCAGCAAGCGGAATTGCGCCATGCGGTCTTCGCAAAATGGCCGGTCAAAACCGGCGTTGTGCGCGATCACCAGATCGACGCCTGCCAGCATCTCGGCAACGCGCGCTTCGTCCAGGCGCTGGCCGCGCACCATGGCGTCGTTGATGCCGGTGATGCCTTGCACCTCTTTCGGGATCGGTATGCCCGGATCTTCCAGTCCGTCATAGATCTGCACCGCACCTACCGGCATACCGGTGGCGCGGTCCACGTCCACGCGCAGCAGCGCCAGTTCGATGATCTTGTCCTTGCTCTGATCGAGCCCGGTGGTCTCGGTATCGAGCACCAGCACGCGCGCCACGCCCTGCGCGCCCGGTTGGGCGGGCCACTGCAGGCAAGGCCTCAAGCGCCGCAGCACACGAAAGTCGGCATGGCTCTCCAGTCGCTGCGCCATGGCTTCATGGTCCGAGGTTGCCTGGCCCTGCTCTGGCTCGCACGCCACAGTTGGCGCCGGCGCCGGCGCTGGCGCTGCGTTCTGCGCTGCCGCTCGCGCCTTGGCGCGAACCGGCTTGCGCCTGGGAGCGACGGCGATGGTGGGGAGTTCCGCAACAAAGGCGAAGTCGAGCTGGTCGTTGTTCAAGGGGCCACCTGCTGTGAGCGTGAGCGCCTATTATCATGGGAGCGCTAACCCACCACTGCACTTACCATGACACAACCCTCCCCGGCACCCAGCCCCAAACCAATCCAGGCGCTCAAAGGCGTGCGCATTCTGAGCCTGGCGCTCAACCTGCCCGGCCCCGCCGCCCTGATGCGCTGCCGCGCCATGGGTGCCAAGTGCGTGAAGCTGGAGCCGCCGCCCCACCCCGCCGCGCCCAAGGGCAGCAGCGGCGACCCCATGGGCGTGTACAAGCGCGAAGCCTACGACGCCATGCACCAGGGCGTGCGCGTGGTGTGCGCCGACCTCAAGACCGAGGCGGGCCAAAAAGTCCTGCACCGCGAACTGGCCAAGACCGATGTGCTGGTGACCTCGTTTCGCCCCTCGGCCCTGCGCAAGCTCGCGCTCGACTGGAAGACGCTGCACCGGCAGTACCCGGCGCTGTCGATGGTGGAGATTGTGGGTTCCCCTGGGGCGCGCGCCGAAGAACCGGGCCACGACCTCACCTATGTGGCCGAGTGCGACCTGGTCAATGGCCTGGAGCTGCCCGCCACCCTGTACGCCGATATGGGTGGCTCGCTGATGGCCAGCGAGGCGGTGCTGCAAGCCCGGCTGCAACAGCTCCAAAAGGACAAGGGCGTGCGCCTGGAAGTGGCGCTAAGCGACGCCGCCGCCTACCTGGCACTGCCGCGCACCTGGGGCCTGACCACGCCCGGTGCCGCCGTGGGTGGCGGGCATGCCGGCTACCGCGTCTATGCGTGCAAGGACGGCCGCGTAGCCCTGGCCGCGCTCGAGCCCCACTTTGCAGCGGCACTGGCCAGCGAAGTTGGACTCAAGCAGTCAAACATCTTCGCCATGTTCGCCCCCGAAACCCACACCGCCGTCAAGCGCTTTCTGGCAGGCAAGACACGCGCCGAACTCCAGGCCCTGGCCAGCGCGCGCGACATCCCCCTGCTGACGCTGACACCGGCTCGTTGACATTTTTTTGAGTAGCGCCCCTGGATTGCGCGGCAAGTGTGACTGCCTTGAATTTGTAGGAGCCT
>CAIPBW010000193.1 GCA_903863395.1 uncultured beta proteobacterium | reverse complement strand
GTACCTGCCAGCGCGCTGACCGTGACCACTCTTACCGAACCAGGCGCACCGCAAGGTAGCGCCACCAGCACCACGGGCGACACAGCGCTGCCCGAAGGCTGGCTGCGCGTGCAGTCGCTTGATCTGGAAGCCCAGGGCGTGGCGCACCGCCCCGACGGCAAGGTGGTGTTTATTGACGGCGCGCTGCCGTTCGAAGTGGTGAGCGCCCAGATTCACCGCAGCAAGAATTCTTTTGACAAGGGCACGCTCAGCCAGATCCACCACGAGTCGGCCCAGCGCGTGCAACCGCGCTGCCCGCATTTTGGTCTGCACGAAGGTGCGTGTGGTGGCTGCAAGATGCAGCACCTGCACATGGGGGCGCAGGTGGCGGTCAAGCAGCGCGTGCTGGAAGACAACCTGTGGCACATCGGCAAACTGCGGCCCGACCACATCCTGCGCCCGATTGAGGGCCCGTCCTGGGGCTACCGCTACCGCGCGCGCCTGTCGGTGCGCTATGTGCGCAAGAAGGGCGCGGTGCTGGTGGGCTTTCACGAGCGCAAGAGCCACTTTGTTGCCGACATGCGCCAGTGCCCGGTGCTGGCATCGCAGGTCAGCGCCTTGCTGCTGCCCCTGCGTGCGCTGATTGCATCCCTCGACGCGGTGCAGGCCTGCCCGCAAGTGGAGGTCGCCATGGGCGACCACGGGCTGCCCGGCGGTGGCGAAGTGGTTGCGCTGGTACTGCGCCACCTGGAGCCGCTCAGTACCCAGGACGTGCAACGCCTGCAGGCGTTTGCCTGCGCGCATGCGGGCGTGCAATGGTGGCTGCAGCCCAAGGGGCTGGACTCGGTACACCGGCTCGACGAGTTGCCCGACCACGAGACCGCGCAACTGGCCTACACGCTCAGCGACTTTGGTATCACCATGCCGTTTCGGCCGGTGGACTTTACCCAGGTGAATCCGCATATCAACCGGGTGCTGGTGTCGCGTGCGCTAGGGGCCCTTGCGGTCACACGGCAGGAGCGGGTGATTGACTGGTTTTGCGGACTTGGCAACTTTACGCTGGCGCTCTCGACCCAGGCCAAGGAAGTGCTGGGGGTCGAAGGCGCGCCCAGTCTGGTGCAGCGCGCAACCGACAACTATGCCTACAACCAGACGCTCACCCAGCATGGGCGGGTGTTGGCGGCCACGCAGTTTGTTGCGCGCAATCTTTTCGAGATGACCCCCGAGATGCTGCTTGCCGATGGCGTGGCGCAGAAGTGGCTGGTGGATCCGCCGCGCGAGGGTGCCTACGCGCTGGTGCAGGCGCTAGGCGAATTGCAGCAGCGCCGCCGCGAAGGCCGAGCCAGTGCGGCCGAAATGGCGTGGGCACCACCGCAGCGCATTGTCTATGTGAGTTGCAACCCGGCCACCCTGGCGCGCGATGCAGCAGTGCTGGAGAGCCAAGGCGGCTACCGCTGCGGTGCGGCCGGTGTGGTGAATATGTTTCCGCACACGGCGCACGTGGAGAGTATGGCAGTATTTGAGCTGCGCGCCTGAGGACGCAGCGTGCTGCGCTAAGGGGCTTTGGGCTTGGCCTTGGGTTTGGCCTTGGCGTCGGCGGACTTGGCATCCTTGGAATCGGGGACGATTTCTTCGTCTGCGCTCAGGCCCTTGCCGGCCTTGGGTTCGATGCCTTCGATCTTGTTGTCGCGCATGTACTGGTCCATCTCTTTCCAGCCGTCAAAGATGGCTGACTTGGAGTGCTTTTCGTTGAGCGCGTAGCAGTCTTCAATGCTGCGCATTCCGTGGCGGCAGGCGCTGCCGATGGCCTTGGCGTCGGCGATGCGCTGCGCGACCTTGGGGTCGGCCAGCATTTCTGCCAGGTCGCAACCCGCCAGCGACAGTACGAGCGCAAGGGGTATCAGGCGTGAAAACATAGGGTCAGGGGTGTATCGGGCAATGTAGCGTCCTATTTTGCCGTGCTTTGGCGATCTGATGCGCCGATAAACAAGGAAAAAAGGCCCTAAAAAGGGCCTTTCACGGTTTGGAAGGGAGCGGCTATCAGTCGCGCTCACCGCCAAAAATGCCCAGCAGCGCCAGCAGGTTCTGGAACACGTTGATGATGTCCAGGTACAGCGCCAGTGTTGCGCTGATGTAATTGGTTTCGCCGCCGTCAATGATGCGCTTGAGGTCGTACAGCATCCAGAAACTGAAGATGCCGATGGCCAACATCGAGATCGCCATCATGCCTGCGCTCGACCCGACAAACACATTGATGACGCTGCCCACCAGCAGCACGATGGTGCCCACCATCAGCCACTTGCCCATACCTTCAAGCTCGCGCTTGATGACGCTGGCCAGAGTGGCCATGACGAAGAACACACCGGCGGTGCCGCCAAAAGCGGTCATGATCAGTGCCGGGCCGTTGCGAAAGCCCAGCGTGTGGCTGATCAGGGGCGACATCATCAGGCCCATGAAGAAGGTAAAGCCCAGCAACACCGGCACGCCGGCAGCTGAGTTCTTGGTGCGCTCAATGGCGAAGATGAAGCCAAAGGCGACGGCCATGAACAGGATGAGTCCCAGGAAGCCCTGGAACAGTGGGGCGAGGTTGAGCGCCACGCCGACCCAGGCACCCAGCACGGTGGGAACCAGGCTTAGTGCCAATAGCCAGTAGGTATTGCGCAACACCTTGTTGCGCTGTTCGCCCGATACAGCGTATCCAAAACGGTTGTTGAGTGTGGTCATACGATCGCTCATGGTGAGGTGCTCCTTCAAAATCTGCAAGATGCAGATGGGGCGATTCTAGGGTTTATCAAGCTTGTTATGCTTAAGCCTTGTAAATTCACTGCTTTTCGCACCATGAAAACAAAATCTGTACTCGAACTCTCGGATCTCAACGTGATTGGCGCAGCCGCCCAGGCAGAGGCGCTCAACAACCAGTGGGCGGTAAGCATCGCCATTGTGGACGACGGCGGCCACCTGCTGTGGTTCACCCGGCTCGACGGGGCAGCCCCGATTTCGGCACACATTGCACCGGGCAAGGCGCGTACCGCCGCCATGGGTCGGCGCGAGACCAAGGTTTATGAAGACATGATCAACGGCGGGCGCAACTCGTTCCTTAGCGCCTCGGGCATCGACACCATGCTCGAAGGCGGCGTGCCCATCATGCGCGGCGGGCTGTGCCTGGGCGCGGTGGGCGTCAGTGGCGTCAAGTCCAGCGAAGACGCGCAAATCGCCAAAGCCGGGATTGCCGCGCTGGGGCTGTAGGGCGCGCGGGGCTGGCTAGTACGCCAGCCGCTCCGGGTGGATTTCCTGCAGGATGGTGGTGGCGATTTCTTCAATCGATTTGGTGGTGGTGGAGAGCCAGCGGATGCCCGCGCGGCGCATCATGGTTTCGGCTTCGCTGACTTCCATGCGGCAATTGGCCAGCGAAGCGTAACGCGAATTGGGGCGGCGTTCGTTGCGGATTTCGCTCAGGCGCTCGGGCTGAATCGTCAGGCCGAAAATTTTGCTCTTGTGGCGCACCAGCGCGGGCGGCAACTGGCGGCGCTCAAAGTCTTCTGGGATCAATGGGTAGTTTGACGCCTTCAGGCCGTACTGCATTGCCAGATAGAGCGAGGTCGGCGTCTTGCCGCTGCGGCTCACGCCTACCAGAATCACGTCCGACTGCTCGAGGTCCCGGTTGGACTGGCCGTCGTCATGGGCGAGCGAGAAATTGATGGCCTCGATTCGGTCCTGGTATTCCTTGCTCTTGCTGGCGTCACTGAAGCGTCCGATGCGGTGATTGGACTTGAGTTGAAACTCGGTTTCCAGCGGATGCACAAAGGTGCCGAACATATCGAGCAGCATGCCCAGGCAGCCGTCCTGAATGACTTTCAGCACCTCCATATTCACCAGCGTGGTGAAGACGATGGGGCGGTGGCCATCGACCTCGGCGCAGTGGTTGATCTGGCGCACCGCTTGATGCGCCTTGTCCACGGTATCAATGAATGGTAGCCGAACGTGGCGGCTGCGTATTTCGAATTGCGCCAGGATGGCGTTGCCGAAGGTTTCGGCGGTGATGCCGGTGCCGTCGGAGATATAGAACACGGTGCGGTGGGACATGGTGGAAACCCTACAATGCTGCCAATTTAGCGCATATTCCTGCGTGCCCGACTCGAACCAGCAAAATACATGGCGTGGCGCAGGGCAAGGGCGCTTGTCGCCCCAACCCGCGTGGGACGTGGCGGCAGTGCAACGGTTTTAACTTTAGGAGCTTAGCCATGTCAACCTTGTTCAACGCGACCGATCTGGTCGTACCCTTCGAGCGCTTGCGAATGACCGACGTCGAATCGGTCGGCGGCAAGAATGCCAGCTTGGGGGAGATGATTTCGCATCTGCCCACGGGCGTGAAAGTGCCCACCGGCTTTGCCACCACGGCGCACGCGTTTCGCGAATTTTTGGATTTTGGTGGTCTGGCCGAGCGCATCAACGCCAAATTGCAGGTACTCAACACCGAGGATGTGCGCGCTCTGGCACTGGCGGGTGCTGAGATTCGCGCCCTGGTTGAGGCGCAACCCTTTCCGGCCGACTTGGAGCAGGGCATACGCGCTGCGTTTGCCACGCTGAGCGCCGGTAATGCGGCTGCGTCGTTTGCCGTGCGATCCTCTGCCACAGCCGAAGATTTGCCGGATGCGTCGTTTGCCGGGCAGCAGGAGACCTTTCTCAATGTGGTCGGTATTGAAGACGTGCTGCACAAGATCAAGGAAGTGTTTGCTTCGCTCTACAACGACCGCGCCATCAGCTACCGGGTGCATAAGGGCTTCGCGCACGAGCATGTGGCCTTGAGCGCGGGCATACAGCGCATGGTGCGCTCCGACCTGGGTGCCGCCGGCGTGATGTTCACCATCGACACCGAGTCGGGCTTTTCCGATGTGGTGTTCATCACCTCCAGCTACGGCCTGGGCGAGACGGTGGTGCAGGGCGCGGTCAACCCGGACGAGTTTTACGTGCACAAGCCGATGTTGCGCGCCAACAAGCGCGCCGTGATTCGGCGCAATCTGGGCTCCAAGCTGCTACAAATGGTGTTCTCCAGTGACCAGGAGAAGGCCGCAGACGGCAAGTTGGTCAAGACCACCGATGTGCCCACTGAGTTGCGCAACCGCTATTCGCTCACCGACGCCGAGGTGGAACAGTTGGCGCGCTATGCACTGGTGATTGAGGAACACTATGGCCGACCGATGGACATCGAGTGGGGCAAGGATGGCATCGACGGCCAGCTCTACATCCTGCAGGCACGGCCCGAAACCGTGAAGAGCCAGGCTGCCAACCAGGTCGAGTACCGGTACAAGCTCAAAGCCAAGGGCAGCGTGCTGGTCGAGGGCCGCGCCATTGGCCAGAAGATCGGTACCGGGCCGGTGCGCATCGTGCACAACATCAGCGAGATGGACAAGGTAATGGCCGGCGACATTCTGGTGACCGACATGACCGACCCCAACTGGGAGCCGGTGATGAAGCGGGCTGCGGCCATCGTCACCAACCGTGGCGGGCGCACCTGCCACGCGGCCATCATTGCGCGGGAGCTGGGCATTCCGGCGGTGGTGGGCTGCGGCCACGCCACCGATGTGCTCAAGGAGGGCACGCTGGTTACGGTGAGTTGCGCCGAGGGCGATACCGGCTTCATTTATGACGGCCTGCTCGAAACCGAAGTCTCCGAAGTGCAGCGCGGCACCATGCCCGAGATTGCGGTCAAGATCATGATGAACGTGGGCAACCCGCAGCTCGCCTTTGATTTTTGCCAGTTGCCCAACCAGGGCGTGGGCCTGGCGCGGCTGGAGTTCATCATCAACAACAACATTGGCGTGCACCCCAAGGCGATTCTGGACTACCCCAATATCGACGCCGATCTCAAAAAGGCGGTGGAGTCGGTGGCGCGTGGCCACGCTTCCCCGCGTGCCTTTTACGTGGACCGGGTGGCTGAAGGCGTGGCCACCATTGCTGCGGCGTTCTGGCCCAAGCCGGTGATCGTGCGCTTGTCGGACTTCAAGAGCAACGAGTACCGCAAGCTCATTGGCGGCAGCCGCTACGAGCCCGAGGAAGAAAACCCCATGCTGGGCTTTCGGGGTGCGGCACGCTACATCAGCGCCGATTTTGGCGAATCCTTTGCGATGGAGTGCGAAGCATTGAAGCGCGTGCGCAACGACATGGGTTTGTCCAACGTGCAGGTGATGGTGCCGTTTGTGCGCACCGTCGGCCAGGCGCGCAAGGTCACCGAGTTGCTGGCACGCCATGGCCTGCGCCGGGGAGAGAACGAACTCAAGATCGTCATGATGTGCGAGATCCCGAGCAACGCCATCCTCGCTGACGACTTTTTACAGTACTTTGATGGCTTCTCCATCGGCTCCAACGATCTGACCCAGCTTACCCTGGGGCTGGATCGCGACTCCGGCATGGAACTGCTGGCGGCCGACTTTGACGAGCGCGATCCGGCCGTAAAAACGCTGATCAGCATGGCGATTGCGGCCTGCAAGCGCCAGGGCAAATACATCGGCATTTGTGGTCAGGGCCCCAGTGATCACCCGGACTTTGCACAGTGGCTGGAGGAGCAGGGAATCTCATCGATTTCGCTCAACCCCGACTCGGTTATCGCCACCTGGCAACAACTCGCGGCCAAATGACAGGGTGGTTCGCAGCGCGCAGCCGGTCCCTGCATGCAGGGCTGCTCGCGCTGTGGTTCATCGCGTCGTTTGGCGTGGTGTTTTTTGCCCGTGATTTGGACTGGGTGGTGTTGGGCTGGCCGGTCGGATTCTGGTTTGCGGCGCAGGGCTCGATGCTGGTGTTTGTCCTGTTGGTGGCTGTGTTTGCATGGCGCACCAACCAGGCTGACTTGCCGGAAAAAACCTTTGACGTAGGCGACTACAGGGTGCACACCGGACGCCTGCATCGCAAGTTTTCGCTCTACGTGGTGTGCTTGTTGCTGTTTCTGGTCGCTTTGGCAGTGGCCGAGCGCATGGGCCTGACCAAACCCTGGGTGGCAGGGATTTTTCTCTCGACCACGCTCTTGGTGTACGCCGGTATCGGCGTCTATGCGCGCACGTCCGACGCCAACGAGTACTACGTTGCCGGGCGGCGCATTCCGGCGTTTTACAACGGCATGGCAACCGCTGCCGACTGGATGAGCGCGGCGTCCTTCATCAGTCTGGCAGGTGGCCTGTACCTGCAGGGCTTTTCGGGCAGCAGTGCGCAGCCCGGCGGGTTGGCCTACATCCTGGGCTGGACCGGGGGGTTTTGTCTGGTGGCGCTGCTGGTGGCACCGTATTTGCGCCGTCTGGGCATCTACACCGTGCCCGACTTTTTTGCCATGCGCTTTGGCGGCAGGTGGCCTCGCCTGATTGCCGCGCTGGCTGCCATCTTGTGTTCGTTCACCTATGTGGTGGCGCAACTCTATGGTGTGGGGCTGATCACCTCGCGCCTGGTGGGGGTGAATTTTGAAATCGGCATTTTGCTGGGCTTGGGCGGCGTGCTGGTCTGCTCGTTTCTGGGAGGCATGCGCGCCGTGACCTGGACCCAGGTGACGCAATACGTGCTCATCATTCTGGCGTTTCTGATCCCGGTGTCGTGGCTGGCGTACAAACAGGTCGGCAACCCGATTGCGCCGGTGGCCTATGGTCAGCAATTGCAGAAGATTACCGCCATGGAGCAGCAACTGATCCGCTCCCCGCAAGAGCGCGAGGTGACGCAGGAGTTTGCCCGGCGTGCCACCGTCATGGAACACAAGCTGCAGGATGTGGAAGCAGCGCTCCAGTCTGACCGCCAGGGGCTGCGTGCCAAGCTGCAAGCCACGGGCGCGGCCAAGCTAGACGACGAGCAGGCGGTGGCGCTGCGGCGCGAGCTCTCGAGCCTGCCCAAGGATGCGTCAGCGGCGCGCGATCGCTGGACACGGGCCTTGGTCGACGACCAGGAACGCGCCCAGCCGCTGGGTGGCATGCCGATCCATACGCTGCCCTTTGTCGGCGACCCCCAAGGCTCCGAGAGCGAAAAACAGGCTTTTTTCAACTCGCGCACCAACTTTTTGGCCCTGGTGTTTTGCCTGATGGTCGGCACGGCCGGGCTGCCGCACCTGCTCACGCGCTACTACACCACGCCCACCGTATCCGAGGCGCGCAGTTCTGTCGCCTGGTCGCTGTTCTTTATTGCCGCGCTCTACCTTTCGGCTCCGGCGCTGGCGGTGATGGTCAAGTACGAGGTGATGTCGCAGCTGGTGGGGCAACCCTTTGATGCGCTGCCGAACTGGGTGGCGCAGTGGTCGCGCGATCCGACCATGCTCAGTCTTTCGGATATCAATGGCGACCATGTGCTGCAGTTTGCCGAACTCCGGGTGGGTGCCGATCTGGTGATGCTGGCCAGCCCCGAGATTGGCGGTTTGCCCTATGTGGTGTCGGTGCTGGTGGCGGCCGGGGCGCTGGCCGCAGCCCTGTCCACGGCTGACGGCCTGCTGCTGACGATTGGCAACGCGCTGGCGCACGACGTGTATTTCAAGGGCGACAGCAGCAAGGCCGAAACCATGCTGCGCGTGATGTGGTCCAAGTTTGCATTGCTGATCGTCGCGCTAATTGCGGCCTACGCGGCGGCACAGCGCCCGGCCGGGATTTTGTATCTGGTATCGGCGTCGTTCTCCCTGGCGGGGGCTGCGTTTGTGCCGGTGATGGTGCTGGGGATCTTCTGGCGCGACACCACGCGCATAGGGGCCGTGGGCGGCATGATCGTGGGCCTGTGCGTGACGCTGTATTACATGGCTATCAATTTGCCCGGCGTGCGCGCCGCTCTGGGCCTGGCTGGCGACGGGTTGTGGTGGGGTATTCAGCCCATCTCAGCGGGGGTGTTCGGGGTGGCGGCCGGTTTCATCACGACGGTACTCCTGACGCTGCTGACCCGTGCTCCTGCGTTCTCGGGTTATGTGAGCGCGCAGGACAGCGGATTCCCGGAAGACGCCGAATAGCGCCCTGCGCGGCGCTTGGGCTATAATCATCGGCTCACCTTGCTGCACCTCAATTAGACGCTGAGGGCAGCTTTTCTGGTCCGCTTGCGGACAATCCACAAGGAGTATCAATGCGTCATTATGAAATCATTCTCATGATCCACCCGGATCAGAGCGAGCAAGTTCCAGCCATGCTGGAGCGTTACAAAGGCATGATCACTGCCGGCGGTGGAAAGGTTCACCGCGTTGAAGACTGGGGCCGTCGCCAGATGGTCTACATGATCAACAAGCTCGCCAAGTCGCACTATCTGTGCATCAATATTGAAGCCGATCAGGCCGTGATGTCGGAACTTGAACACGCGTTTAAGTTCAACGACGCGGTGCTGCGCCACCTGACGGTGTTGAAGAAGAAGGCTGAAACCGGCCCGTCTTCGATGATGAAGACGGTGGAACGCGAAGAAACGCGCAAGACCCAACAGGCTGAATACCAGGCATAAACCACGGCGCTGCTGATGCCCCGGGTACCTGCCAATACGCTTGTCCTGGATGCCAGCATTGCCGCAGTTGAACCCCTGCGCTATACACCCGCTGGTTTGCCCGCTGTGAATCTGCAACTCGAACACCAGTCCGAGTTGCCCGAGGCGGGAGTCAAGCGACAAGTGAAGGTGGCGGTAAAGGCGGTAGCGTTTGGCACATTGGCCGAACGGCTGGCAAAACAGGTCATTGGAAGCAGTTGGCAATTCAGTGGTTTTTTGGCAAGTTCGCTGCACGGTAAATCAGTGGTTTTTCATATTCAAGATTTTTTGCAAGATTAATTTTTCAGGAGCCTCTCATGGCAACGTTCAAGAAATTCAACAAAGACAAGCGCCCCAAGCGCAATACCCAGTCGCTGCTGTTCAAGCGCAAGCGCTTTTGCCGCTTCACGGTGACGGGCGTTGAAGAAATCGACTACAAGGACATCGACACCTTGCGCGATTTCATCGCCGAAAACGGCAAGATCATCCCCGCGCGCCTGACCGGCACGCGCGCGATTTTCCAGCGTCAACTCAACACCGCTATCAAGCGCGCACGCTTCCTGGCGTTGTTGCCCTATAGCGACCAGCACAAGATCTAAGGAGTACAACCATGCAAATCATTCTGCTCGACAAGGTTGTCAACCTCGGAAACCTGGGTGAAATCGTCAAGGTCAAGGACGGCTACGCACGCAACTTCCTGATCCCCTCTGGCCGCGCACGTCGCGCCACCGCTGCCGCCAAGGCAGAGTTCGAAGCCAAGCGCGCCGAACTGGAAAAAGCTGCCGCAGCCAAACTGGCCGAAGCGCAGGCACTGGGCACCAAGCTCGGCGGTTCCTCCATCAAGCTGACCCAAAAGGCCGGTGTGGATGGTCGTCTGTTTGGCTCTGTCACCAACTTCGACATTGCTGAAGAGTTGGTCAAGGGTGGCTACCAAGTGGCCAAGGCCCAGGTGCGCATGCCCAATGGTCCGATCAAAATCGTAGGCGACAGCACGGTCAGCGTGGCGTTGCACACCGACGTGGTGGTCGACATTACCGTTTCCGTGTACGGCGAAACCGCCTAAGTACGCGACGCGTGCGCGGCCTGCCTTGGCAGGCCAATGGCACCAAACACAAAGGCCGCCAGGGCTTCCTTGGCGGCCTTTGTGTTTGGGCCTGCAGTTGTCCCCGCATTTGCACAGTTTTTCCACAGCTTGTCCTAGGCTTATGCCCAGCGTTTCACTCGACACGCGCTGCCAAGCGGCGTAGCATCAACGCCTGCTTTGCCAACGCGCCCAACCCCATCCAACGAAAGATCCATGTCTGCCGTACTTTCTGCCATTGACGAATACGGTCAAGACCGCCAGATCGCCCAGTTGCGCGTGCCGCCGCACTCGATCGAAGGCGAGTCCAGCGTGCTTGGCGGCCTGTTGCTCGACAACAGTGCCTGGGACCGCGTTGGCGACCTGTTGACCGATGGCGACTTTTACCGCTACGAGCACCGCCTGATTTATTCCGCCATCGGGATGCTGATCAACGCCACCAAACCGGCCGACGTGATTACCGTGTTTGAGCAGTTGCAAAGCCAGGGTCGCGCCGACGAGGTCGGTGGCCTGGGTTACCTCAATTCGCTCGCCCAGTTTGTTCCCAGCGCCAGCAATATCCGTCGCTACGCCGAGATCGTGCGCGACCGCTCGATTCTTCGCAAGCTCGTCAGCGCCAGCGACGAGATCGCCACCAACGCCTTCAATCCCAATGGCCGCGCGGTGTCGGACATCGTGGACGAGTCCGAGCAGAAGATTTTCAAGATCGGCGAGGCGGGCAAGCGCAACAACCAGGGTTTCCAGGCGATGGATTCGCTGGTGGTCAAGTTGCTCGACCGCGTCACCGAAATGGCCGAGAACCCCAACGATGTGACTGGGGTGCCTACGGGCTTTTACGATCTCGACCGCATGACCTCGGGCCTGCAAGCGGGCGACCTGATTGTGCTGGCAGCGCGCCCTTCGATGGGCAAGACCGCGCTGGCGATCAATATTGCCGAGCACGTGGCGCTCAACGAGGGCTTGCCGGTGGCTGTGTTTTCGATGGAAATGGGTGCCTCCCAACTGGCAGTGCGTATCGTCGGATCGATTGGCCGCATCGACCAGGGGCATTTGCGCACCGGGCGCCTGACCGATGACGAGTGGCCACGTCTGTCCGAGGCGATCGAAAAGTTGCGCACCATCTCGCTGCATATCGATGAGAGCGCGGGCTTAACCTCCAGCGAACTTCGCGCCAATGCCCGGCGCTTGTCGCGCCAATGCGGACAACTCGGCCTGATTGTGGTTGACTACCTGCAGCTTATGAGTGGCACTTCCAGCGACGGAGAAAACCGGGCCACCGAACTAGGCGAAATTTCGCGCGGCCTGAAAATGCTGGCGCGCGAACTCAAATGCCCGGTGATTGCGCTCTCGCAGCTCAACCGCAGCGTCGAGCAGCGTCCGGACAAGCGCCCGATGATGAGCGATTTGCGCGAGTCGGGTGCGATCGAGCAGGACGCCGACATCATCATGTTTATCTACCGCGATGAGTACTACACCAAGGACGCCTGCAAGGAGCCCGGTGTGGCCGAGATCATCATTGCCAAGCAGCGCAATGGCCCCACCGGCATGGTCAAACTCGCCTTCCTGCGCCAGATCACCAAGTTTGAAAGCCTGGCCAGCGGCGGCGGCGACTACTAGTCCTTCAACCTAAAGCACTTCGCTGGCAAAGTCGGCCAGGCGCGAACGCTCGCCGCGCGCAAGGGTAATGTGCCCGCTGTGCGGCCAACCCTTGAACTTGTCTACGGCAAAGGTCAGACCGGAGGAGCCTTCGGTCAGGTAGGGCGTGTCGATCTGCGCCAGATTGCCCATGCAGATGATCTTGGTGCCCGGCCCGGCCCGGGTAATGAGGGTTTTCATCTGCTTGGGCGTGAGGTTTTGGGCCTCGTCAATGATTACGTACTTGTTCAGAAACGTACGCCCGCGCATGAAGTTCATGCTCTTGATCTTGATACGGCTGCGAATCAGCTCATTGGTCGCCGCGCGCCCCCATTCGCCCGCACCGGTGTCGGTCTTGCCCAGCACTTCAAGGTTGTCGTCGAGCGCGCCCATCCAGGGGCCCATCTTTTCTTCCTCGTTGCCGGGCAGGAAGCCGATGTCTTCGCCCACGCTCACGGTGGCGCGGGTAACAATGATTTCGGTGTAGCGGCGGTCGTCCAGTACCTGCGTCAGTCCGGCGGCCAGGGCCATCAACGTCTTGCCGGTGCCCGCAGTGCCGGTCAGGGTGACGAAGTCCACCTCCGGGTCCATCAACAGGTTCATGGCAAAGTTCTGTTCGCGGTTGCGCGTGGTCACGCCCCAGACTGCATTTTTGAGGTGGTTGAAATCGCGCAGCGTCTTGAGTACCGCCGTGGTTCCCCGAATTTCCGACACGCGTGCGTACAGGCTGGGCTCGCCCGGCGACTCAAAATACACAAACTGGTTGATCAGCAAACTCGGCACCACCGGCCCGTCGATCTTGTAGAAGGTGTGCTGGCCTTGCTGCCAGCTTTCCACGGTTTGGCCGTGGGTGGCCCAAAAGTCTGACGGCAACGCCATCGAGCCCGAATACAGCAGGTCGCCGTCTTCGAGCGTTTTGTCGTTCTGGTAGTCGTCGGTTGCCAGGCCCAGGGCGCGTGCCTTGACGCGCATATTGATGTCTTTGGAGACCAGCACCACTTCGCGCGGTGCGTATTGCTTGCGCAGCGCTTCCACCACGCCCAGGATCTGGTTGTCGGCCTTGCCCTGGGGCAGGCTGGTGGGCAGGGAATAGTCGAGCGGCTGGGTTTGAAACAACAGCCGGCCCCGGGCATCCTTGTTGCCGGTGCTGCTGAGTTGAAAGCCTGCGGCAATTTCCGCTCCCGGTGTACCGGCCAAAGCGTCGAGCGTGCGGCTGGTCTGGCGCGCGTTGCGCGCAACTTCTGTCATCCCCTTCTTGTGCCCATCCAACTCTTCAAGCACGATCATGGGCAGATAAATGTCGTGTTCTTCAAAGCGGAACAAGGACATGGGGTCGTGCAGCAGGACATTGGTGTCGAGCACAAACAACTTGGGTGGTCCCTGGTGTGCCCGCTTGCGCGTACGCGCAGGCGCAGGACTGGTGATTTGCTCGCGCCGCTCCAATGCCGGGATGGCTTGCCGTGTGGGTGCGGCCGTTGTTTCCACCTGGCGCAGCACCGGTTTGTGGACCTCGCGAACAGGGGCTTGTTGTGCAAGCGCTACGGGCTCGTCTCCAACCTGGTTTGTTTTGCGACTCCGACTGGGAACGCGTGCCTTGGCGTTGAATGCATTTGCCGACAGACGGTCAGCGGGCTTGGTTGGGGCTGGGGGCAATGGCATGTAGGGCAGGGGGTGGATAGGGGGTTGCGAAATGCAGTGCTGTAGAAGCGCCAAAGCCGCCATGAGCCCTGGCGGCTTTGTGTGGAGCGGTTGTGAATCTCAACGGCATGGACCCATTATGCATGGGAGGTGTGACCTTACCGTGATCAGGCGGCCTTCTTGAGGGCTTTCACTGACTTGAGAACGTCATCGACGTGGCCGGGCACCTTCAGGCCGCGCCACTCTTCCTTGAGGAGTCCGTCAGCGCCCACCAAAAAGGTGCTGCGCTCAATGCCCTTGACCTTCTTGCCATACATGATCTTGTTTTTGACCACGCCGAACATGTGGCACATCTTTTCTTCGGTGTCGGCAATCAGTTCAAACGGCAGTTCGAGCTTGGTTTTGAAGTCGTCGTGCGACTTCATGTTGTCGCGCGACACACCAAACACCGTGGCTCCTGCCTTGACAAAATCCTTGTATTTGTCGCGGAATTGCATCGCTTCGGTGGTGCAACCCGGGGTGTTGTCCTTGGGGTAGAAGAACAAAACCATGGTTTTTCCAACGTGGGTGGTGTTGCTGACCTTGATGCCGCCGGTGGCGTTTGCTTCAAATTCTGGGAGAGGTTTGTTGACAACGATCGCCATAAGGTTCTTAATTCTCTCGTGCAGGTATGGCAGTCAGAATTTAGAACCACAAACGTTCATGCGTTTGTATTGCCCCCGACTGCAACCACCGATTTTACCCTGAAATAGACGCTTTTAGCGTCAGGGCTTACACGAGTCAGAGCAAAAGAGCGGCTACCACCCGGCGGCCTTCGCCCGCCAGGAAGTTGTAGGCACGGCAAGCGGCTTGGGTGTCCATAGTGTCGAGCCCGATTCCACGCGCATGAAGTGCAGCCACCCAGGGTGCCTGGGCAAAGCGGATACGCGCGCCACTGCCAAACATCACCAATTCGGGGTCGAGATCGATAATTCTCTGGAAGTGGCTTAACTGCAGATCGTCGAAACCGGGGCAGTTCCAGGGCAGCCGGTCGCCCATGGCACTGACGATCAGGCTCTCGCTGAAACGCTCGCGGTTGACCTCGACCCAACCCGGGCCGTAGGCCGTAATGGTGTTGACGTTGGGGGCATCCGCGTGGATTTTCATGGTGTGTGCGTGTCCAAGAGGGTGTGGCAGCGCCGGGGCGGCGCGTCGAACTGTGGTCAAATTATAGGTTTCGCCCTGTGCCAACTATTCCCGGAGGGACTTTGAGAACCGTTCAAAAATCTGCCAAGCTTGCCAATGTTCTATACGACATCCGTGGCCCGATCATGGATGCTGCCCGGCAGATGGAGGAAGAAGGCCAGAAAATCATCAAGCTCAACCTGGGCAACCTGGCAGTGTTTGGCTTTGACGCGCCCGAAGAAATCCAGCAGGACATGATCCGCAACCTGCCCAATTCGGCTGGGTACTCTGACAGCAAGGGCATTTTTGCGGCGCGCAAGGCGGTGATGCACGAGACCCAGAAGCAGGGCATCAGGGGCGTGACGCTGGACGATATCTACCTGGGCAATGGTGCCAGTGAGCTCATTACCATGGCGACCAATGCGCTGCTGGACAACGGTGACGAACTGCTCCTTCCCATGCCCGACTACCCGCTGTGGACCGCCTCCACCAGCCTGTCGGGCGGCACGCCGGTGCATTACCGCTGCGACGAAGCCAATGGCTGGTTGCCCGACCTGGACGACATCCGCGCCAAGATCACGCCGCGCACCAAGGGCATTGTGGTCATCAACCCCAACAACCCTACTGGCGTGTTGTATTCGGACGCGCTGCTCAAGGGTATTGTGGGAATTGCACGCCAGCACGGGCTGGTGATCATGGCCGACGAGGTTTATGACAAGGTGCTCTACGACGGCGTCCGGCATACGGCGCTGGCCAGTCTGTCGGAAGATGTGCTCACGCTCACCTTCAACTCGCTTTCCAAGAGCTACCGTTCCTGCGGATACCGTGCCGGCTGGATGGTGGTCTCGGGCCCCAAGAAGTCAGCTTCAGACTACATCGAAGGCCTCAACATGCTGGCCAACATGAAGCTGTGCTCCAACGTACCCGGCCAGTGGGCGATTCAAACGGCGCTGGGCGGCTACCAAAGCATCAACGACCTGGTGTGCGAGGGCGGTCGCCTGCGCCGCCAGCGCGATCTGGCCTATGAGCTGATTACTGCCATTCCGGGTGTGACCTGTGTCAAACCGGCCGCTGCGCTGTACATCTTTCCACGCCTTGACCCCAAGGTGTACCCGATTACTGACGACCGCCAGTTCTTCCTGGAGTTGTTGCGCGCAACCCGGGTGATGCTGGTGCAGGGCACGGGCTTTAACTGGGACCAACCGGACCATTTCCGCATTGTGTTCCTGCCGCACGAAGACGATTTGCGCGAGGCCATTGGCCGCATCGCCAAGTTTCTGGAGGGTTACCGCAAGCGCCACGGAACCTGAACAGCTTCCGTTTTATGAGTGGCCCGCGCACCGACGGTGCGGGTCTTTGACATTTTTACTGCAACTATCTGTATGAAACCGATTCAAGTGGGCCTGTTGGGCATTGGCGTAGTGGGAACTGGCACCTTCAACGTGCTGCGGCGTAACCAGGCCGAAATCCAGCGCCGTGCCGGGCGCGGCATCACCATCACCATGGTGGCCGATCTGGACGTGGCACGCGCGCAAAGCGTGGTGGGCGAGGGCGTGCAGGTGGTAAGTGACGCACGCGCCGTGATTGCCAACCCCGACATCGACATCGTGATCGAACTCATCGGCGGCTATGGCATTGCCAAAACGCTGGTGCTCGAAGCCATTGCCGCAGGCAAGCATGTGGTTACGGCCAACAAGGCCCTGTTGGCGGTACACGGCACCGAGATCTTTGCCGCCGCGTCGGCCAAGGGCGTGATGGTGGCGTTTGAGGCCGCGGTGGCCGGTGGCATTCCCATCATCAAGGCGCTGCGCGAAGGGCTCACCGCCAACCGCATCCAGTGGATAGCGGGCATCATCAACGGCACCACCAACTTCATCCTGAGCGAAATGCGCGACAAGGGGCTGGACTTTGGTGTGGTGCTCAAGGAAGCGCAACGCCTGGGCTACGCCGAAGCCGACCCGACCTTTGACATTGAAGGCGTGGACGCAGCGCACAAGGCCACCATCATGTCGGCCATTGCCTTTGGCATTCCGGTGCAGTTTGACAAGGCCTATATCGAAGGCATCACCAAGCTTGCCGCGCAAGACATCCGCTACGCCGAGCAACTGGGCTATCGCATCAAGCTGCTGGGCATTGCCAAGCGCCGCACCGATGGCGTGGAATTGCGCGTACACCCCAGCCTGATTCCGGCCAAGCGCCTGATCGCCAACGTCGAGGGCGCCATGAACGCCGTAGTGGTGCAAGGCGACGCGGTCGGAACCACGCTCTACTATGGCAAGGGTGCAGGCTCGGAGCCCACCGCCAGCGCCGTGATTGCCGACTTGGTGGACATCGCCCGGCTGCACACCGCTGACGCAGCCCAGCGCGTGCCGCATCTGGCGTTCCAGCCGAACACTTTTGACCAAGCCAAGAGCGAGTTGCCGGTGCTGCCCATGAGTGAAGTGGTAACCAGCTACTACCTGCGCCTGCGCGTGGCCGACGAGCCCGGCGTGCTGGCCAAGGTCACCGGCATTCTGGCCAACGCCGAGATCAGCATCGACGCCGTACTGCAGCGCGAAGCCGACGAAGTGGGCGGCGAAGGTGCCAACCAGACTGACCTCATCATCCTCACGCACGACTGCGTTGAAGCGCGCATGAACGCCGCCATCGCCGCCATGCAGGCCCTGCCCACGGTGCTGGAGCCGATCACGCGCATCCGCAAGGAAGAGTTGGCCTGATGAAGTACCTCTCCACCCGCGGCCAACCCGAGCGCAAGCGCTTTTGCGAAATTCTGCTCGAGGGCCTGGCGCCCGACGGCGGCCTGTACCTGCCCGAGTCCTATCCCCAGGTAGACGACGCCACGCTCGCGCGCTGGCGCGATGTGTACCACCGCCAGGGTTACGCTGAACTCGCGTTCGAGATTTTGTCGCTCTACATCGACGACATTCCCGTTGCCGATCTGCGCGCCCTGTGCGTCAAGACCTACACCGCCGAGGTGTTTGGCACCGGCGAGATCGTCCCGCTGCGCCACCTGCAGGATGACGTGTGGCTCGAAGGCTTGTCCAACGGCCCCACTCTGGCGTTCAAGGACATGGCGATGCAGTTGCTGGGCAACCTGTTCGAGTACGAACTGGCGCGCCGCAGCGAGCAGCTCAACATCCTGGGAGCCACCAGCGGCGACACCGGCGGCGCGGCCGAATACGCCATGCGCGGCAAAAAGGGCGTGCGCGTGTTCATGACCAGCCCGCACGGGCGCATGAGTCCGTTCCAGCAGGCGCAAATGTTCAGCCTGCAAGACGCCAACATCTACAACATAGCCATCGAGGGCGTGTTTGACGACTGCCAGGACATCGTAAAGGCAGTCAGCAACGATCTTGAGTTCAAGCGCAAGTACAAAATTGGGACGGTCAATTCGATCAACTGGGCGCGCCTCTTGGCCCAGGTGGTGTACTACTTTGCTGGTTACATCCAAGCAACGGAATCGAATTGCCAACAAGTGTCTTTTGCCGTGCCCAGCGGCAACTTTGGCAATGTTTGCGCCGGCCATGTGGCACGCATGATGGGGTTGCCGATTGCACAACTGGTGGTGGCCACCAACGAAAACGATGTGCTCGATGAGTTCTTCCGTACTGGCGTGTACCGCGTGCGCGGCACGGCCGACACATTTGAAACCTCCAGCCCGTCAATGGACATCTCCAAGGCCAGCAACTTCGAGCGCTTTGTGTTTGACCTGCTCGGGCGCGACGGCGCGCGAACCAAGGCACTGTTTGCCGACGCCCTGGCGCGCGAAGGCCAGTTTGACCTCAGCGCCGATCCGGCCTTTGCCCAGGCGCGCGAGCGCTACGGCTTTGTCAGCGGCAAGAGCACGCACGCTGACCGCCTGGCCACTATTCGCAGCACCTGGCAGCAGCACGAAGTGATGATCGACACCCACACTGCCGACGCCCTCAAAGTGGCACTCGAGCGCCGCGTTGCAGGCGTTCCCATGGTGGTGCTCGAAACTGCGCTGCCAGTCAAGTTTGCCGAGACCATTGTCGAAGCACTGGGACGCACACCCATGCGCCCGGTGCGCTTTGAAGGCATCGAATCCCTGCCCAAGCGCGTGCGCGTGATGCCCGCCGATGCGGCGGCGGTCAAAGCGCTGATTTCCGCCGAGTGCGGTGCCTGAGCGTTCCCGCCATGACCCTGCGCAAGCACGCTCCGCTGCAGCCACTCGACGAGGCTCTGGAAAAGCTGCTGGGCTTTGCCTCGCCCTTGCAGCAAGTCGAAGAGATTGACACCATGCACGCCGATGGGCGCGTGCTGGCACAGGACGTGGTCTCGGAGCTGCATGTCCCACCGCACGACAACAGCGCCATGGACGGCTACGCCGTTCGCTGCGCCGATGTGCCCCACTCTGGAGTGCAACTGCCGGTATCGCAGCGCCTGGCAGCGGGTGTGGCGGCCAAAGCTCTGGAGAGTGGCAGCGCAGCGCGCATTTTTACCGGCGGCGTGGTCCCTCCCGGTGCCGACGCCGTAGTGATGCAGGAAGAGTGCGCCGCGCTCTCCGATGGTGCCGCCCAGGACGCGCGCGTGCAGATCAACGCGGTGCCGCAGGCCGGACAACACATCCGGCGTGCGGGCGAAGACGTCACGCGCAACCAGGTGGTGCTGGCAGCGGGAACGCGCCTGGGGCCGGCAGAAATCGGCCTGGCTGCCAGCATTGGCTTGGACCGCTTGCACGTTCTGCGCCGCCCACGCGTGGCGCTGTTTTCCACCGGCGACGAACTGGTGATGCCCGGCACGGTTGCACCGCGCGACATGCGCCCCGGGGCGATCTACAACTCCAACCGTTATTTTTTGAGCGCACTGCTGCGCCGCCTGGGCTGCGAGGTCACCGACTACGGCATCGTGCCCGACCTGCGCGACGCCACCATCGAGGCGCTGCGCTCGGCCTCCCTGGCGCACGACGCCATTTTGACCAGCGGCGGCGTATCGGTGGGCGAAGAGGACCACATCAAACCCGCCGTACAGGCCCTGGGCACGCTCGACCTGTGGCAAATCGCCATCAAGCCGGGCAAGCCGTTTGCCTATGGCAGCATCGGCGCCTGTCATTTTTTGGGGCTGCCCGGCAACCCGGTGTCGAGCTTTGTCACCTTCTTGCTGCTGGTGCGCCCGTTTTTGCTGCGATTGCAGGGGGCACGCGATGTGGTCATGCGCAGCATCGCCGCGCGTGCCGACTTTGCCTGGCCCAAGCCCGACCGGCGGCGCGAATTTCTGCGCGTGCGGCGCAACGCGAACGGCGGCCTCGACCTGTTTGCCAACCAGAGTTCGGGCGTGTTGACCTCAGCCGTGTGGGCCGATGGCCTGCTCGACAACCCACCCGGCTGCGCCATCGCGCCCGGCGACACGGTGCGCTTTGTCGCGTTTGCGGAACTGCTCTCATGAAGGTCACAGTCAAATATTTCGCCTCAATCCGCGAAGCCATGGGAGTTGGAGCCGAATCCATCGAAACCGACGCGCGCACCCTGGCGCAGTTGCGCGACGTGCTGATCGAGCGCCCAGGTGCAGCGGGCGAGTCGCTCGCGCGCGGCCGCGCCGTACGCATGGCGCTCAACCAGGTCATGAGCGACGAGTCGGCCGCCCTCACCGAAGCCTGCGAAGTCGCCTTTTTCCCGCCCGTCACTGGCGGTTAATTTGCCCCCACGCTCCGCCGCTGCCCCCCGAGGGGGCGCGAATCGCCCTCGTTTGGGCTCCATGGAGACCAAACGACACGGGGCGGCCCGGCGGCGATTCATTGTTCGCTCGTTCCCCGCAGAGCTTGGCGCAGGGGCCCGCGCCTGGGCTGTCAAACGCCCAGCATATCCGCGCGGACCCCTGCGCCAATCACTGCTACCGGGTTTGCGAGAGTCATGGGGAAGCCTGTTGCATCGGCTCGCGCAGCCGGTTTTCTATCAGGCCGCTTTGGGACAGGGCGGCCTTGATGCAGGCTGGGTTGGGTTTGGCAAACAGCGCGCTGATCAAGGGCACCAGCGGTGCCCATAGGGCGCGCGCCTGGGCTATCTGGCCGTCTTGCACCAGAGCGATCACGCGGGCGAATTGGGTGGTGCGCACATGGGCGCAGTCGGCATACATCATCCATTCGGGAAAAGATGACCGTCTATAGCCGCCAACAGTGTGCAATGGTGCCAGGACGAGGCCCGCTTGGGGCTGCCGGTAGGTTCCATCGCTCATCTGAGGACGGAACCCATGCTCCGGTCAGATGAGCCTGGTTTTTTTCGATTTGTTGGCGCACGCGCAGTGGCTCATCCCACGGGGGAGGCCCGGGTTTGCAGCGAAGCGGTGTGCGGTCAACATGGCGCACAGTGTAGCAGCGCGCTGTGGGGTGCCAAGTGATGCCAAAATGTGGCCATGACCACGAACCGCGTTTCCATTCAGACCCACGACTTTGACCTCTCCAGCGAGGTGGCGACCCTGCGTGCGCGCGACGCGCGGGTGGGCGCGGTGTGCTGCTTTGTGGGCACGGTGCGCGATCGCAACGGCGGCGACCCTGCGAGCGTGCAGTCGATGGAGCTGGAGCACTACCCCGGCATGACCGAAAAGGCGATCGAAGCCATGATCGACGAGGCGCACCGGCGCTTTGCGCTGTTTGGGGTGCGGGTGATCCACCGCGTGGGCCTGCTGCAGCCGTTGGACCAGATCGTGCTGGTGGCGGTGACCTCGGCGCATCGAGGGGAGAGCTTTCAGGCTTGCGAATTTCTGATGGACTACCTCAAGACCCAGGCACCGTTTTGGAAGAAGGAGCAGTCCGAACAAGGCGCGCAGTGGGTGGATGCGCGCGTGGCCGACGATGCCGCCTTGGCGCGCTGGGGAATTTCGGCCCCCAACGCCTGAACCCGGCCCCAAGCGCCCGGTGGGCTCTTGAAAAGCGCCGATCGTCCCCAAGCTCTGGGAGAACTGTGAGGTATTTATGCGAATCGAAAAATTCACCACCAAGTTTCAGGAAGCCCTGAGCGAAGCGCAATCGCTGGCGCTGGGCCACGACCACGCCTACATCGAGCCGGTCCACGTGCTGCTGGCCATGCTGCAGCAGGAAGACGGCCCCAAGGCGCTGCTGCACCGCGCCGGCGTTAACGTCTCAGGCCTGACCTCTGCGGCCGAGGCTGCCATGAAGCGCCTGCCCGAAGTGCACGGCCAGGAGCAGGTCACGCTAGGGCGCGACATGGTGAGCCTGATGCAAGCGGCTGAAAAGGAAGCCATCAAGCGCGGCGACCAGTTTGTGGCCGGCGAATTGTTTTTGTTGGCCTTGACCGACAGCAAGGCCGAAGTGGGCAATCTGGTGCGCGGCCAGGGTATGTCGCGCCACAGCCTGGAAGCCGCAGTGGAAGCAGTGCGCGGCGGCCAGAGCGTGGACAGTGCCGACGCCGAAGAGCAGCGCGAATCGCTCAAGAAATACTGCATCGACCTCACCGAGCGCGCCCGCGCGGGCAAGCTCGATCCGGTGATCGGCCGCGACGACGAGATCCGCCGCGCCATCCAGGTGCTGCAACGCCGCACCAAAAACAACCCGGTGCTCATTGGCGAGCCCGGCGTGGGCAAGACTGCCATTGTTGAAGGGTTGGCGCAGCGCATTGTGGCGGGCGAAGTGCCCGACTCGCTCAAGGGCAAGCGCGTGCTGTCGCTGGACATGGCCTCGCTTTTGGCGGGGGCCAAGTTCCGGGGCGAGTTTGAAGAGCGGCTCAAGAACGTGCTCAAGGACTTGTCCAAAGACCAGGGCCAGACCATCGTCTTTATCGACGAGCTCCACACCATGGTGGGCGCAGGCAAGGCCGAAGGTGCCATTGATGCGGGCAACATGCTCAAGCCCGCGCTGGCGCGTGGCGAACTGCACTGCGTGGGCGCGACGACGCTGGATGAGTACCGCAAGTACATCGAGAAAGATGCCGCGCTGGAGCGGCGCTTTCAAAAGATTCTGGTCGGCGAGCCCACCGTGGAAGCCACCATTGCCATCCTGCGCGGCCTCAAGGAGCGCTACGAAGTGCACCACGGCGTGGACATTACCGACCCGGCCATTGTGGCCGCAGCCGAACTCTCCAACCGCTACATCACCGACCGCTTTCTGCCCGACAAGGCAATCGACCTGATTGACGAAGCGGCTTCCAAGATCAAGATCGAACTCGACTCCAAGCCCGAGGTGATGGACAAGCTCGACCGCCGTTTGATCCAACTCCAGATTGAGCGCGAAGCAGTCAAGAAAGAGGCCGACGACGCCTCGCGCAAGCGCTTTGAGTTGATCAACGACGAAATCCGCAGTTTGCAAAAAGAGATTGCCGACCTGGACGAGATCTGGAAGGCCGAGAAAGCGGCCGCCCAGGGCAGCGCCCAGGTGCGCGAAGACATTGACAAACTGCGCCAGCAAATCGAAACCCTCACGCGCAAGGGCGACTTGGCCAGGGTGGCCGAACTTCAATACGGGCGCTTGCCCGAGATGGAAAAACGCCTCAAGCAGGCTCAGGCCAAAGAGGCCGGCAAGGCGCGTGGTGGCGATGGGGCAGGGCGCCAGTTGCTGCGCACCATGGTGGGTGCCGAAGAGATTGCCGAAGTGGTGAGCCGCGCCACCGGCATTCCGGTTTCCAAGATGATGCAGGGCGAAAAAGACAAGCTGCTGCAAATGGAAGCCAAACTGCACCAGCGCGTGGTGGGCCAGAACGAAGCCATTGCCGCCGTGGCCAACGCCATCCGGCGCTCGCGCTCGGGCCTCTCCGACCCGAACCGCCCGACCGGCTCGTTCCTGTTCCTCGGGCCCACCGGCGTGGGCAAGACCGAGCTGTGCAAGGCACTGGCGGGTTTCCTGTTTGACAGCGAAGACCACCTGATCCGCATCGACATGAGCGAGTTCATGGAAAAGCATTCGGTGGCGCGCCTGATCGGTGCGCCCCCAGGCTACGTGGGTTACGAAGAGGGCGGCTACCTGACCGAAGCCGTGCGCCGCAAGCCCTACTCGGTGCTGCTGCTCGACGAGGTAGAAAAAGCCCACCCCGACGTATTTAACGTACTGCTGCAAGTGCTGGACGATGGCCGCCTGACCGACGGCCAGGGCCGCACCGTGGACTTCAAGAACACCGTGATTGTGATGACCAGCAACATCGGCTCGCAGTTGATCCAGGCCATGGTCGGCCAGGACGCCGAAGACATCAAGGATGCGGTCACGGGCGAACTCAAGAACCATTTTCGGCCCGAGTTTCTCAACCGCATTGACGAAACCGTGGTGTTCCATGCGCTCGACGCTGCCCACATTGCCGACATTGCCAAGATCCAGTTGTCCATCCTCACCCAGCGCCTGGCCCACATGGATCTGGTGCTGGAAGTGTCCGACGCCGCCGTGGCAGAGCTTGCCAAGGTGGGCTTTGATCCGGTGTTTGGCGCGCGCCCGCTCAAGCGCGCCATCCAGCAGCGCATCGAGAACCCGCTCTCGACGCTCTTGCTCCAAGGCAAGTTCCTGCCCAAGGATACGATCAAGGTGGGCGTGGACACCATCAAGGCGCCGGGCCAGTTTCACTTTACCAAGGGCTGAGTCCGTTCACCCCGGGCGCGACCTTGGGCGCTAAACTTGCGCCCTACCAACCTGCAGGAGTAGCCCCATGGCCGCCTATTTGATCGTGGACACCGTGCTCGACAATCCCGAGCTGTATGAGGAATACAAGCTGCGCGCCAAGCCGTTGGTCGAGCAGTTTGGTGGCGAGTACCTGGCGCGTGGCGGCAAGCTCACCATCCAGGAAAACACACTCTGGTCGCCCACGCGCATGGTGCTGCTCAAGTTTGCCGACACCGCAGCGGCCGAGCGTTTCTACCACTCCCCCGAGTACCAGGAAATCGTCCCCATCGCCAAACAATCCGCCCGCCGCACCCTGGTTGTCCTCGAAGGCTTGTAGCCTGGTTTTAACAGCCGCGATTTCAGAGGGGTCGTGGGGTCAGATCACGATTCAAGCCTTTGTTCCCAGCATTGCGCCTTCCGTCGCCGAGGAACTCATCGCTGAGCGCCGCGCCGCATCCGTTACTGAATGAGCCAAGTCACACAACTCGACGCCTCGGCCATTCTGGCCTTTTTGCAGGGAAAGCCCGGCGCGGACATAGTGCGCCAGGCGCGTTGGTACTATCATCGCCTGACACGCCGGTAGCCGACCGTGTGGTGGTACCCTAACTGAAATCCATCCACAATGAACGACGTATCACCCCCACTGGACTTGAGCTCTTTGCGCGATGCTCTGGCGTCGCTCAACCGTGCCGTCACGCGGTGGCAGGC
>CAIPBW010000192.1 GCA_903863395.1 uncultured beta proteobacterium | reverse complement strand
TCAGCACAAAGCCCAGTGCGACCAGCGAATAGAGCATTCCGACCATCAGGCCGCCGAGCAATGTTTCTAGAAAAGAGGCAATCGTCATTATTTTCTCCGCGGCTTCAGTGTTCTGTGCCCAGATAGGCGCTGATCACTTCTTCGTTGTTGCGTACTTCGTCGGGCGTGCCATCCCCGATCTTCTTGCCGTAGTCGAGCACCACCACGCGGTCCGAGATGTCCATCACCACGCCCATGTCGTGTTCGATCAGGACCACGGTGGTCCCGAACTCATCGTTCACGTCCAGAACGAAACGACACATGTCCTGCTTTTCTTCGACGTTCATACCGGCCATGGGCTCATCGAGCAACAAGACCTGCGGCTCCATCGCCAGGGCGCGCCCCAGGTCCACCCGCTTTTGCAGACCGTAGGGCAGCTGGCCCACAGGAGTCTTGCGGAAAGCCTGAATTTCCAAAAAGTCGATAACGTGCTCGACCGCTTCGCGGTGCTGCTCTTCTTCGCGCTGCGCCGGACCGATCCGCAGAGCCTGCCAGAGCAGGTTGTTCTTGATCTTGAGGTTGCGCCCGGTCATGATGTTGTCGATCACGCTCATGCCCTTGAACAACGCCAGATTCTGGAACGTGCGCCCAATGCCCATCACCGCCACCTGGTGGCTGTCCATGTGGCTGAAGGACTTGCCACGGAAGGTGATTGAGCCCTGCTGCGGCGTGTAGACGCCGTTGATGCAGTTGAGCATCGAGCTTTTGCCCGCGCCGTTGGGGCCGATGATGGCGCGAATTTCATGCTCGCGCACGTTGAACGAAATGTCAGTCAGCGCCTTGACGCCACCAAAGCTCAACGAGATGTTGTTGACATCGAGAATGACTTCGCCGATTTTCTTTTGCGCGACGCCGGCCGGTGCCGCGACTTCGGGTGTGGTGTTGCTCATGCTGCGGCCTTCACGGGGGCAAGGGTCTTGGCGTCTTCAATCCGCAGGGTGGCGCTGACCTTGCCCGTGCGTCCATCTTCAAACTTGACCTGGGTTTCAATGAATTGCGATGTCTTGCCGCCATACAGCGCGTCGATCAGAAGCTGGTAGCGCTCGGCAATAAAGCCACGGCGGACCTTGTTGGTACGGGTGAGTTCGCCGTCGTCAGCGTCGAGTTCCTTGTGCAGCACCAGGAAGCGGCTGACCTGGCTGCCCGCAAGCAAGGTATCTACGCTCAGGTCGGCGTTGACCTTTTCCACGCACTCCTTGATCAACTGGTAGACCTCGGGCTTTTGCGCCAGATCGGTGTAACCGGCATACGGCAGGTTGCGCCGCTCGGCCCAATTGCCCACGGCGTCGAAGTCGATGTTGATCATCACGCACACCTGGTCGCGCCCGTCGCCATAGGCCACCACTTCCTTGATGTGCTGGAAGAACTTGAGCTTGTTTTCGACGTACTTGGGCGCAAACATGGCACCATCGTTGACGCCGCCCTTGATGCGGCCCACATCCTTGACGCGGTCGATGATCTTGAGGTGACCGTGCGCGTCCAGAAAACCCGCGTCGCTGGTGTGGTACCAGCCATCCGCAGTGAGCACCTCGGCCGTGGCCGCCGGGCTCTTGTAGTACTCGCGCAGCAGGCCGGGTGACTTGACCAGAATCTCGCCGTTGTCGGCCACCTTGATCTCGACGCCTTCGCACGGCACGCCCACGGTGTCGGCGCGCGCTTCGTGGTCGGGCTGCAGGCAGACAAACACTGCCGTCTCGGTAGAGCCGTAGAGCTGCTTGAGGTTGATACCAATGGAGCGGAAGAAGCTGAACAGGTCCGGACCGATGGCTTCACCCGCGGTATAGGCCACGCGCACCCGGCTCATGCCCAGGTTGTTGCGCAAGGGGCCGTAAACCATCAGGTTGCCCAGCGCGTACAACAGGCGGTCTATGCCGCCCACGCTCTTGCCCGACATCAGCGTGGGGCCGACGCGCTTGGCCACGCCCATGAAGTAATGGAACATGCTGCGCTTGAGCGCCGAGGCGTCTTCCATGCGGATCATGACGCTGGTGAGCAGTCCTTCAAACACGCGCGGCGGCGCAAAGTAGTAGGTCGGCCCGATTTCTTTCAAGTCGATGGTGACGGTGGCAGCCGACTCCGGGCAGTTGACCACGTAGCCACAGGCCAGCCACTGCGCATAGGAGAAGATGTTCTGCCCGATCCAGGCCGGGGGCAGGTAGGCCAGCACTTCCTCGGAGCTGGTGAGGTGGTCAAAATCCGCGCCCACACGCGAGCGGTTGAGCAGCGAGTTGTGGGTGTGGACCACGCCCTTGGGGTTGCCGGTGGTGCCTGAGGTGAAGAACATGGCGCCCACATCGTGCGCGGTGGCCTGGTTGACCTCATTGGCGTAGAAATCGGGGTGCAGGCCGACGAACACCTTGCCTGCGGCTTGCAGTTCGTCCAGCGACGCCAGGCAGGGCTCGTCGTACTTGCGCAGGCCGCGCGGGTCGTCAAAATAAATGTGCTCGAGCTGCGGGCAGACCTCGCGGATTTCGAGCAGTTTGTCGACCTGTTCCTGGTCTTCGGCAAAGGCGAAGCGCACCTCGGCGTTGTTGATCGGGAACACGCATTCCAGCGCCGCAGCGTCCTGGTACAGCGGCACCGGAATCGCGCCTAGCGACTGCACTGCGAGCATGGTGGCGTACAGGCGCGGGCGGTTGGCCCCCACCACCACCATGTGCTCGCCCCGGCGCAGGCCGGCCTGGTGCAGTCCACCAGCGAGGTGTTGCACCATCGCCGCCAGATCGGCCCAGGACAACGATTGCCAGATGCCGTATTCCTTTTCGCGCATGGCGGGCGCATCGGGACGCTCGCTGGCGTGCTTGAGAAGTAGTCGCGGAAAAGTCGTTTGCATTCCCTATCCTTGTCGCATTTCGCTGGTCACCCGGTCCAGGTGCTACTGCAAAACTACAGCAGCACCCCTATGCCGCGATTATTAGTCTTTGGTTTGACGTTATGTTGTCGTTTGGACGACAATTCACAAACTTCTACGTAGGTGTTTTCCCTTCACTTATTGAAAACTTACGGGCTCAAAAGACCATGTTTACCGATTCCCCTCTGCACCAGCGCCGCCGCCCTCTGACCGAGCGCGAGATCAGCACCATCCCCTGGATGGCCTTGCTGGCTGAGCATGAACGCGAGCGCGCCATTGACGACTTGCGCGTGACCGACGCCGCTGCGGGCGAGTACGTGTGCCGCATGGGGCGACCGGTGACTTACTGGTTCGGCGTGGTCGATGGCCTGCTCAAGATGAGCAGCGACAACGCCCAAGGCCAGACCATGACCTTCACCGGCGTACCGCCCGGAGGCTGGTTTGGCGAGGGCACGGCGCTCAAACGCGAGGCCTACCGCTACAACATCCAGGCGCTGCGCAAGAGCATGGTGGCGGGCTTGCACGTGGACACCTTCCACTGGCTGCTGGACCACTCCATCGGCTTCAACCGCTTTGTCATGAACCAGCTCAACGAGCGCCTGGGCCAGTTCATTGCCGCGCGCGAGATCGACCGTATGAACAGCCCCGACGTGCGCGTGGCGCGCAGCCTGGCTTCCCTGTTCAACCCGGTGCTCTACCCCGGCATGGGCGCGGTGCTGCGCATCACGCAGCAGGAGCTTGCCTACCTGGTGGGCCTGTCGCGCCAGCGCGTCAACGAAGCCCTCACCACTCTGGCCGCGCAGGGGTCCATCCAGATCGAATACGGCGGCCTGCGCGTCCTCGACCTGGCAGCCCTGCGATCCCAGGTGTTGATCAAACCTGCGGGATGAGGGGTGTTTGT
Organism: uncultured beta proteobacterium; assembly: GCA_903863395.1. Classification (GTDB taxonomy): domain Bacteria; phylum Pseudomonadota; class Gammaproteobacteria; order Burkholderiales; family Burkholderiaceae_C; genus Allorhodoferax. Next base: position 167 of record CAIPBW010000192.1, on the reverse strand, counting down.
GCTGGCGGGATGCGGGGTTTGGGGCCGCGCCTCATACTGTCAAAGGCCCAGAAATCGGCGCAACCCCAAACCCCGCATCCCGCGCGTGGCGTTGTTGGCTTGCGCAGATTTCACTGGCACGCTGTCTTCATGCATCAGCGAAAATTCGGGTATGCAATTGGACTATC
>CAIPBW010000191.1 GCA_903863395.1 uncultured beta proteobacterium | reverse complement strand
TGCGCACGCTGTTCACCCCGCACCACGCCGCCCAGCCCTGCCCGACGCTGCCCGACAGCGCAACCGACTTGAGCGATGCCGACAAGCGCCACGCGGCCGCCCTGATGCGCGTCAACCACGTGGGCGAGGTTTGTGCCCAGGCGCTCTACACCGCCCAGGCGTTTGCCACCCAAAACGATGCCCTGCGCGCGCACTTCACCCGCGCCTGCATGGAAGAAACCGACCACCTGGCCTGGACCGAGCAACGCCTGCAGGAGTTGGGCGGGCGCACATCGCTACTCAACCCGCTGTGGTATGCCGGTGCCTTTGGGCTGGGCCTGCTGGCCGGGCGCATGGGCGACAAGGCCAGCCTGGGCTTTGTGGCGGAAACCGAGATTCAGGTCGGAGCGCACCTGCAAAGCCACCTGGCCCTGCTGCCCGAGGGCGACCACGCCTCGCGCGCCATCGTGGCGCAGATGCACGACGACGAACTGCGCCACGCCACCGACGCCCAGGACGCCGGCGCCCTGGACCTGCCGCAACCGGTCAAAGAGTTGATGCGCGCTGCCGCCAAGGTGATGACCACGGTGGCGCACCACGTTTGATTTCATTAGCGGGCGACAGTCCATGCACTTAAAAGTCATGGATTGCTTCACTTCGTTCGCAATGACGGGGACGGTTCACCCTTTGCCGACGCGGCGCAACGCGCCGCACAATTCCTGAGCGCCTTGTAATGCCCCTCAGCCCTCCACCAAGTCAAACCCGGTGGTAATCGCCGCCGTCTTGCCCAGCATGACGCTGGCCGAGCAGTATTTGTCGTGGCTCATGGCAATGGCGCGCTCCACGGCGGCGGCGGGGATGCCTTTGCCGGTGACGGTGAACTGCATGTGGATGGCGGTAAACACCTTGGGATCAGTCTCGGCGCGCTCAGCCGTGAGTTTGACGGTGCAGCCCTGCACTACGTGGCGGCCGCGCTTGAGGATCAGCACCACGTCGTAGGCGGTGCAGCCGCCAGCGCCGGCCAGCAGCAGTTCGAGCGGGCGCGGTGCCAGGTTCTGGCCACCGTTTTCGGGCTTGGCCGGGTCAGGCGCACCGTCCATCGTCAGGGTGTGCCCACTGCCGGTTTCGGCCACAAAACCCATGCCAGAGCGCGTGCCCAAAGCCCCGGTCCAGTTGACTGTGCATTCCATCGTTGTGCTCCTTGGCGCTGTGCGCCATGCATGTTTAAGCCAAGGCGGCGATTATCATCGCTCCTCACCGCGCCGCCGCTATGCCCACCAAAAAGCTCCAACCCGCCGACTACCTGAAGAAGATTTTGACGGCCCGCGTCTATGACGTGGCCCACGAGTCGCCGCTGGAACCCGCGCGCGCCCTGAGTCGGCGCCTGCACAACAGCGTGCTGCTCAAGCGCGAAGACCAGCAACCGGTGCACAGCTTCAAGCTGCGCGGTGCCTATAACAAGATGGCGCAGCTCACGCCTGCGCAACTCCAGGCCGGCGTCATCTGCGCCTCGGCGGGCAACCACGCCCAGGGCGTGGCGCTGAGCGCGCGCAAACTCGGCAGCCGCGCGGTGATCGTCATGCCCACCACCACGCCGCAACTCAAGGTGGATGCGGTGCGCGGCTTTGGTGGCGACGTGGTGCTGTTTGGCGAGAGCTATTCCGACGCCCACGCGCATGCGCTTGCCCTGCAGGCCGAGCAGGGCCTGACCTTTGTGCACCCGTTTGACGACCCCGACGTGATTGCCGGTCAGGGCACGATTGCCATGGAAATCCTGCGCCAGATGCAGGCGCTGGGCGGCACGCGGCTGGACGCGGTGTTTGTCACCATTGGCGGCGGAGGCCTGATCGCCGGGGTGGCCAACTACATCAAGGCGGTCGATCCGCGCATCAAGGTGATTGGCGTGCAAACGAGCGACTCCGACGCCATGATCCAGTCGGTGGCGGCCAAAAAGCGCGTCACGCTCAGCGATGTCGGCCTGTTCTCCGACGGCACGGCAGTCAAGCAGGTGGGCGAGGAAACGTTTCGCATCACGCGCGGCCTGGTAGACAGCTTCATCACCGTGGACACCGACGCCGTATGCGCTGCCATCAAGGACATTTTTGTCGATACCCGCTCCATCGTCGAACCCGCCGGTGCGCTGGCCGTGGCCGCCATCAAGCAGTATGTGGCACAGCACAAGACCCGGGGCGAAACCTACGCCGCCATCCTCAGCGGTGCCAACATGAACTTCGACCGCCTGCGCTTTGTTGCCGAGCGCGCCGAAGTGGGCGAGGAGCGCGAGGCGCTGTTTGCCGTCACCATCCCCGAAGAGCGCGGCAGCTTCAAGCGCTTTTGCGCGTTGATTGGCGCCCTGCCCGGCGGCGCACGCAACGTGACCGAGTTCAACTACCGCATCGGCGACTCGGCCCGGGCGCACGTGTTTGTGGGCCTGACCACCCACGGCAAAGGCGAGTCGCAAAAAATCGCCGCCAACTTCGGCAAACACGGTTTTGAGACGCTGGACCTCACGCACGACGAACTGGCCAAGGCGCATATCCGCCACATGGTGGGCGGGCGCTCGGCGCTGGCGCAGGATGAGCGGCTGCTGCGCTTCATCTTTCCCGAGCGACCCGGCGCGCTGATGAAATTTTTGAGCCTGATGCGCCCCAACTGGAACATCAGCCTGTTCCACTACCGCAATCAGGGTGCCGACTATGGCCGCATTCTGGTCGGCCTGCA
>CAIPBW010000190.1 GCA_903863395.1 uncultured beta proteobacterium | reverse complement strand
TGGCGAGCGGTGAGTTTGGGGCTTTCAAGCATGGTAACTCCTGGTGACTGTGCCGCATGGGCTGTTGGTCTGTACACACTGTTTCGGCATCCAGTAGCTGTATTTTTAACCAGTTTTTAGGATTTGACAAGTGGCAAGTGAAATAAATTCCAAAAATGTGGTGGTTTTGGGCACCGGCGGCACCATCGCAGGTACCGCAGCCACGGCGGCTGACCACACGGGTTACACCGCAGCGCAGTTGGGCGTGCAGCAGTTGCTCGGCGCTGTGCCCGGTTTGCAGGACGCTTTGCAGGGCCACACCCTGGTGTGCGAACAGGTCGCCCAACTCGACAGCAAAGACATGGACCACGCCACCTGGCAGGCGTTGGCTGTGCGCTGCGCGCATTGGCTGGCGCAGCCCGATGTGCGCGGCATCGTCATCACCCATGGCACCGACACGCTGGAAGAAACCACCTGGTTCTTGCAAACCGTGCTGGCCCCCGCCAAGCCCGTCGTGCTGACTTGCGCCATGCGCCCGGCCACCGCACTGGTGCCCGACGGCCCGCAGAACCTGCTGGATGCCTTGACCGTGGTGCGCGACCCGCTGGCGCGCGGCGTTCTGGCGGTCTGCGCTGGCAGCATTCACGGTGCTCGCGAGGTGCGAAAAGTGCACCCCTACCGGCTTGATGCGTTCAGCTCGGGCGAAGCCGGCCCACTGGGGTGGGTGGAGCAGGGCCAGGTGCGCTGGGCAGGAAGGCGTGCGCCAGGCGAGTCAGCGCACCCCAACGCCACACGCGCACTGGCTGGGGCGGTGGCCAACTGGCCCTGGGTAGCCGTGCTGCATAGCCATGCCGGGGCGGATGCGCGGCAAGTTCAATCGCTGGTGTCGGCTGGCGTCAAAGGTATTGTGCTCGCCGGTACCGGCAACGGCACGGTGCACAAGGCGCTTCTGGCGGCACTGCTTGAAGCGCAGGCAAAGGGCGTCACCGTGCGCCTGATCACCCGCTGCGCGCAAGGGCAGATCGTGGGCCAACCCGCTGCGCTACAGGCTGCACCCGCCGGGCTCAACCCCTACAAGGCGCGGATCAGTTTGATGCTGGATCTGCTGGACTGATAGGCCTCTAACGAACAAAGCCCCGCATCGCGGGGCTTTGTTCTTGGGGGAGCAAAGAAAATCAGCTTGCCAGCGCTTCAAATGCGTGTGCTGTGATGGCTGCAACGTCGCCGGTGCCGCTGATGGCGCGGTACTTGGGGGCGGCTGTCGGCTCGGCCTTGGCCCATGCTGCGTAGTACTCCACCAAGGGGCGGGTTTGTGCGCTGTAGACCTCGAGCCGCTTCTTGACTGTTTCTTCCTTGTCGTCTTCGCGCTGGATCAGGGGTTCACCGGTAACGTCGTCCACACCGGCCACCTTGGGCGGGTTGAACTTGACGTGATAGGTGCGGCCCGACGCCGGGTGCGAGCGGCGTCCGCTCATGCGGTCGATGATGGCCTCAAACGGAACGTCGATTTCCAGCACGTAGTCGAGCGCCACGCCAGCAGCTTTCATGGCATCAGCCTGGGGGATGGTGCGCGGGAATCCGTCAAACAGGAAACCATTGGCGCAGTCGGCTTGGGCGATGCGGTCTTTCACCAGGTTGATGATCAGATCGTCGCTGACCAAACCGCCCGAGGCCATGATTGCCTTGGCCTCCAGCCCCAGCGGCGTTCCGGCCTTGACCGCTGCACGCAGCATGTCGCCGGTGGAAATTTGCGGAATGCCGTATTTTTGGCAAATGAAAGTGGCTTGGGTGCCTTTGCCGGCGCCTGGTGCGCCCAGAAGAATCAGTCTCATGGATTAACCTCGATAAAAAGAAAATCGTGCGCGCCTGTGGAGGTGTTGTACGGTCAGTCCCAGCGCGTCTAATGTCCCTAAGAATAGCACGGGCTTGTCGCTGCCTAACTTACAGGCGGTGTGCTGCTGTTCAAAAAAAGTGCCCGCACGCGCTCCAGGTCTTCTGGGGTATCTACGCCGACGCCGGGTGCCCGGGCGCTCACGTGCACAGCGATGCGGTGGCCGTGCCACATGGCGCGCAATTGCTCCAGCGCTTCGGTAGCCTCAATCGGTGCTGGCTCCAGTTGGGGAAAGCGTTGCAGGAACGCGACTCGGTAGGCGTAGATGCCAATATGCCGCAGCGGGGCGTGCGGGGGCAGGGCGTGGATGCCGTGCGCAAAGCCGTCGCGCCACCAGGCAATCGGGGCGCGGCTGAAGTACAGCGCCAACCCGGTTTTGTCGAGCACTACCTTGACCACGTTGGGGTTGGAGAAATCGGCCACGTTGTCGATGGCGTGCGCAGCCGTACCCATATCCGCCTGCGGGTGGGACTGCAGCAACGCGGCAACCGATTCCACCAGCGCGGGGTCGATCAGCGGTTCATCGCCTTGCACGTTGACGACGATATCGTCTGCCGCCAGGTTCAGCATCTGGCTGGCCTGCGCCAACCGGTCGGTTCCGCTGGCGTGGTCGGCGTGGGTCAGGACTGCTTCAACGCCGTGGTCGTGGCAGGCCTGAACGATGCAAGGGTGGTCGCCCGCCACCACAATCCGGGTGGCAGGTGTAACCCCTGCGCGCACCCGCTGCGCTACCCGCACCACCATCGGCGCGCCGCACAGGTCGGCCAGGGGTTTGTTGGGTAAGCGGGTCGAGGCCAGGCGGGCCGGGATCAGAACCGTATAGGCCATGCCGGGTTACAGGCCCAACTCTTCGTCGGTCATGACCCGTGCTTCGTTTTCCAGCAGCACCGGAATGCCGTCGCGCACCGGGTAGGCCAGGCGGGCGCTGCGCGAGCGCAGTTCCTGCTTGTCGTGGTCGTATTCCAGCGGCCCCTTGGTGACCGGGCATACCAATAGTTCAAGTAGTTTTGTGTCCATGCTTGGATGATAGCTTCGCCGCCAACACTTCGGCCAGACGCGCATCAAGTTCGGCAAAGAACGCGCCATCAATCTCCAGCACCAGGCCCACGGCCAGCGCATCGGGGGCCAGCGGCCACAGCTTGGCGGCATCCTTCTCGGTGCAAATGAGGCGATACCCCTGGCCAATTTCGGCTGGCAAGTGGTCAAAAGCGTAGTGGTCGGGCAGCGCCACGGTGTGCTGCACCGGGATGCT
>CAIPBW010000189.1 GCA_903863395.1 uncultured beta proteobacterium | reverse complement strand
TGGAGAACTATTCATGTCGATGAAACAAGTCAAACTGGTTGCCGTGGTCGCGGCAACCCTGGGCGCCCTGCTGGCCGCCCCGGCCCACGCTGGCAAGACTTTGGATGCCATCAAGGCACGCGGACAGGTTATTTGTGGTGTCAACACCGGGCTGGCTGGATTTGGCGCAGCCGACTCCAACGGCAAGTGGACCGGCCTGGACGTGGACTTTTGCCGCGCCTTTGCCGCTGCCACGCTGGGCGACGGTGAAAAGGTCAAATACGTCCCCCTGAATGCCCAAGCGCGCTTTACCGCACTGCAATCCGGCGAAATCGATGTGCTGTCGCGCAACACCACGTTTACGCTGACTCGCGACGCTTCGCTGGGTCTGAACCAGACCGCCATCACCTACTACGACGGCCAGGGTTTCATGGTGCCGGTCAAGAGCAAGATCAAGAGCGCCAAGCAGCTCAAGGGCCAAACCGTGTGCGTGCAATCGGGCACCACCACCGAAAAGAACCTGACCGACTACTCCAAGGCGTCTGGCCTGGGCATCAAGCCGGTGGTGTTTGAAAAGCTTGAAGCCGCCGAGAGCGCGTACTTCGCCGGACGCTGCATTGCCTACACCACGGACGCATCCGGTCTGGCTTCCACCCGCAACAAGGTTGCCAAGAACCCCGCCGATCACATGATCCTGCCTGAGCTGATTTCCAAAGAGCCCCTGGGCCCGCTGGTGCGCCGTGGCGATGACGAATGGTTTGCCATCGTCAAGTGGGTCATTTACGGTCTGCTAGAAGCCGAAGAGTATGGCGTGACTTCAGAAAATGTGGATCAACAGAAGTCCAGCACCGACCCCGTGGTGGGCCGCATTCTGGGCACCACCGAAGACACCGGCAAGCTGCTGGGCCTGGACAAGGAATGGCTGGCACGCGCCATCAAGACCACCGGCAACTACGGCGAAATCTTTGAGCGCAACGTAGGACCGAAGTCGGCGCTGCAACTGCCGCGCGGCTCCAACAATCTGTGGAACAAGGGCGGCCTGCAATACGCACCTCCGGTACGCTGATGTTCGCACGCGGCGGGGCCTTCCCGCCGCCGAAAAGGGCAGATGCAAAGCGGTTTGCACTGCCCTTTTGTTTATGATTTGCCACACACCACTTCGCAAGGGCTTCGATGTCAGCATCCTCTCCCCCCAAAAAGAAATCATGGTCCTGGCGCAGCCAGGCATTTCGGGGTCTGGTCTATCAGGCTGTGACCATCATCATCATCGTCGCCACCGTGATGTACCTGGCGAACAATACCGCCACCAACATGCGGGTGCGCGGCATCCAGAGCGGCTTTGATTTCCTTAGCGGCGCGGCCGGTTTTGACATCGGCGAGAGCCTGTTTGCGTTTGATTCGGGCGAGGCCTACTGGCGCGCCTACCTGGTAGGTTTTACCAACACCTTGCGCGTGGCCGTTATCGGCATCATCCTCACCACGATACTGGGCACGCTCATTGGCGTAGGGCGGTTGTCGCGCAATGCCCTGGTGCGCGGGCTGTGCACCGCCTACGTCGAGTTTTTCCGCAATATCCCGATCCTGCTGCAACTGCTGATGTGGTACCTAATGTTTACCGAGGTACTGCCTGCGGCCAATGAACCGATGGTGGTGGGGCCGTTCTTTTTGAGCAAGGCGGGCTTCAGTTTTCCGATTCCGCAGTGGGCCGACGGCCACGTCTGGGCCACCTGGGGGCTGCTGCTGGGTGTGGTGGCGGGCTGGGCCTACCGGCGCCACGCCATACGCGTGTTTGAAAATACCGGCCAGATCAAAAGCCTGTTTTGGGCACCGTTGGCGATTGCCATCGTGGGTTCACTCGTGGCCTGGGTGCTGGGTGGCGCGCCGACCGAATGGAACCACCCCATCCTGGGTGAGTTTGCGATTGAAAACGGCGGTGCACTCACACCCGAATTTCTGTCCTGCCTGCTGGGGCTGACGGTGTACACCGCTGCCTACGTGGCCGAGGTGGTGCGCAGCGGCATCCAGTCGGTGGCGCACGGCCAAATTGAGGCGGCGGCGGCACTGGGCTTGAGCCGGGGCCAAAGCACCCGACTGGTGGCCTTGCCCCAGGCGCTGCGCGTGATCATTCCGCCCATGACCAACCAATACCTCAACCTCACCAAAAATTCGTCGCTGGCGGTGGCCATCGGCTACCCCGACGTGGTGTCGATTGCCAACACCGCCATCAACCAGACCGGGCGCTCGGTGGAGTGCATCGCCATCATCATGCTGGTGTACCTGAGTACGTCGCTGTTCACCTCGTTCGTGATGAACTGGTACAACGCCCGCGCGGCGATCAAGGAGCGTTGAGCAATACCATGAGCGCACAAACCTTTCAACCCATTCCTGCCCGAACCGCCCCGGTCAACACCGAGGGGCCGGTGGCGTGGATCCGCTCCAATCTGTTTGGCGACTGGAGCACTTCGCTGGGCACGGTCACCATCATTGCAGCCCTGCTCTACGTGCTGCCCCCGTTTCTGCAATGGCTGCTGGTCGATGCCGTGTGGGTACCCAATTACGACACCTGCCACGCCGAGGGTGCCGGAGCCTGCTGGGGCGTGATCGTCGAGAAATTCCGGCTGATCATGTTTGGCCGCTACCCCTTTGAGGAACAGTGGCGTCCGCTGGTGGCCACTGTGCTGCTGCTCGGCCTGATTGTGATGAGCTGCACCCGCGCCTTCTGGAAGGCCTGGCTGGCAGGCGTCTGGGTGGTGGTGTTTGCCCTGTTTTTTGCGCTGATGTTTGGCGGCATGTTCGGCATGAAGTGGGTCGAGACCGACCGCTGGGGCGGCCTGCCGCTGACCATTCTGCTCTCCACCCTGTGCATGACGGCGGCGTTCCCGATTGCGCTGGTGATCGCCCTGGGGCGGCGCTCGAACCTGCCCGCCATCAAGAGCTTTTGTACCATCTATGTTGAGCTGATCCGGGGCGTGCCGCTGATCTCGGTGCTGTTCATGGCCTCGTTCATGTTCCCGCTGCTGATGCCCCCGGGCTTCAACATCGACGTCCTGATCCGGGTGATGGTGGGCATCACGCTGTTTGCCGCTGCCTACATGGCCGAGGTGATCCGCGGTGGCCTGCAGGCCATCCCCAAGGGCCAGATCGAAGCCGCCGCCACGCTGGGGCTGTCGTACTGGCAGACGCAGCGCAAGATCGTGCTGCCGCAGGCGCTGGCGATGGTGGTGCCGGGCGTGATGAACAACTTCATCGCCACCTTCATGGACACCTCGCTGGTGACCATCGTGAGCCTGTACGAGCTCACCGGCTCCATGAGCCTGGCCCTGAACTCCGACGCCAACTGGCGCCCGTTCAAGATCGAAGGCTATCTGTTCATCGCCCTCATCTATTTCATCTTCTGCTTCTCCATGTCGCGCTACAGCAAGTGGATTGAGGCCCACGTTAATAAATCAAAGCAAAGATAAAACCTTGTGGGACAGACCGCAGTTACGCGCAGCGAACAAGCTCTGTCCCCAACTAAATGTGAAACCTTGCGGGACAGACCGAAGTTACGCGCAGCGACCAAGCTCTGT
>CAIPBW010000188.1 GCA_903863395.1 uncultured beta proteobacterium | reverse complement strand
TGGTGTGCAGGCCGAGTTCGGTGTGAGCGCGCGCCAGATGCTGGACTTCCAGACCCTGATGGGTGACGCCATCGACAACGTACCCGGCGTGGAGAAGGTCGGGCCCAAGACGGCGGCCAAGTGGCTGCAGGAATACGGATCGCTGCAAGGCGTGGTGGACAACGCCGCCGGCATCAAGGGCGTGGCCGGCGAGAACCTGCGCAAGGCACTCGACTGGCTACCTGTGGGCCGCGCGCTGCTGACGATCAAGACCGACTGCGACCTGCAAGCCTGGGTGCCGGGGCTGCCCGCACTCGACGATATTGTGGTCAAGGCTGAGAACACTGCGGCATTGCGCGACTTTTATATGCGCTTTGGTTTCAAGGGGTTAGCCGAATCGCTGGGCGCGTCACGCTCGTCAGGCAGCGCCGCAGCGCAGTCTGTGAAACCAGCTTATTCCTCACCCGGATTGTTTGACGAACCAGCCGAGCCCACCCACGCGCAGGCGTCGCTGGTGAGCAGCGTGGACTACGACACCGTTCTGAGCTGGGAAGCCCTGGAGCGCTGGCTCGCCCGGCTGGAAGCGGCCGAGCTGGTGGCGCTGGACACCGAGACCACGTCGCTGGACGAAATGCGTGCCGAGATCGTGGGCATCAGCTTTAGCGTGACGCCGGGGCAGGCGGCCTATGTGCCGCTGGCGCATTGCTACCCCGGCGCACCCGATCAACTGCCGCGCGAGCAGGTGCTTGCGCGCCTGAAACCCTGGCTGGAAAACCCGGCGCACGCCAAACTGGGTCAGCACATCAAATACGACCGCCACGTGTTTGCCAACCACGGCATCGAGGTGCAGGGCTACGCCCACGACACCATGCTGCAAAGCTATGTGCTCGAAGTCCACAAGCCGCATGGTCTGGCCAGCCTGGCGCTGCGCCACCGGGGGCGCAGCGGCATCAGCTTTGAGGACCTGTGTGGCAAGGGTGCGAGCCAGATCTGTTTTGACCAGGTTGATATCGCAAGTGCTGCGCGCTACTCCTGCGAAGACTCGGACATGACGCTGGACGTGCATAGGCTGCTGTGGCCGCAACTGCAGGCCGACGCCAAGCTGCGCTTTGTGTATGAACTCGAGATTGCCAGCAGCGAAGCGCTCTACCGCATCGAGCGCAACGGCGTGCTGATTGACGCGGCCACGCTCGCGGCGCAAAGCCACTCGCTGGGGCAGCGCATCATGCAGCTTGAAACCGAGGCGCATGCGTTGGCCGGGCAGACGTTCAACCTGAGCAGCCCCAAGCAGATTGGCGAGATCATGTTCACCAAGCTCGGATTGCCGGTGGTCAAGAAGACCGCCAGTGGCACGCCCAGCACCGACGAAGAGGTGCTGGAGAAGCTGGCCGAAGACTTTCCCCTGCCGGCCAAGATTCTGGAGCACCGGGGGCTGGCCAAGTTGAAGGGTACTTACACCGACAAGCTGGCGCAACTGGCCCTGCCGCGCACCGGGCGCGTACATACCCACTACGCGCAGGCGGTGGCAGTCACCGGGCGGCTCTCCAGCAACGATCCCAATCTGCAGAATATTCCGATCCGCACGCCCGAGGGGCGGCGCGTGCGCGAGGCGTTTGTGGCACCACCGGGTTGCGTCATTGCCAGCGCCGACTACAGCCAGATCGAGTTGCGCATCATGGCCCACATCAGCGGTGACGAGGCGCTGCTGCGCGCATTCAAAGAAGGGCTGGACGTGCACCGCGCCACCGCTGCCGAGGTGTTTGGCGTGGCGCTGGAGCAGGTCAGCAGCGAGCAGCGGCGCTATGCCAAGGTGATCAACTTCGGCCTGATCTACGGCATGAGCGCCTACGGTCTGGCGCGCAACCTGGGCATTGACAACACCGCTGCCAAAAACTACATCGCGCGTTACTTTGAGCGTTATCCCGGCGTCAAGCAGTACATGGACCAGACCCGGCTGCAAGCCAAGCACCAGGGCTACGTGGAAACGGTGTTTGGCCGAAGGCTGTACCTGCCGGAAATCAACTCAGCCAACGGCCCGCGCCGCGCCGGGGCCGAGCGCGCCGCCATTAACGCGCCGATGCAGGGCACGGCGGCTGACCTGATCAAGCTCAGCATGGTCAAGGTGCAGCAAGTGCTCGATGCCGAGCAGCGCGCCACCAGGATGATCATGCAGGTGCACGACGAACTGGTGTTTGAGCTGCCCGAGAGCGAAGTTGCGTGGCTCAAGGACACCATA
>CAIPBW010000187.1 GCA_903863395.1 uncultured beta proteobacterium | reverse complement strand
GCCGTTCGTGTCCCCCGGCCTGCGGCCTCCTCCTCTACCTCTCCGCGCTGAGCGCCACGCCGTCAACCCAGCGGCCACCACCAATCCGTGCACCGCTAAGGTTTGGCCGACAAATTGGCTTACCCGAAAATCGCTCCCGCACCACGAACGGGTTCTTGATGGAAAACGGCATTCCACTGGGCGCCAGGAGCATCCATGCCGCCAGGGCGCGCGTAAAGGTCTATTGCTTGGCACCTTGCGCCAGCGCAGCGGCGCGGGATGCGGCCAGCACTTCTGGGCGTGGTGGGTTGGTGGTGTCCCAGCCTGCGAGGTGGCGTTGGCTGAGGTCGCACAGGGCGGTGATCCACTCGGGGTCGTCGTTGAGGCAGGGGATGTAGTGAAACTCCTTGCCGCCAGCGTGCAGGAAAGCGTGGCGCGCTTCCATGTTGATTTCTTCAAGCGTTTCCAGACAGTCGCTGGTAAAGCCGGGGCAAACTACGTCCACGCGTTTCACACCGGCCTGGCCCATGGCAATCAGGCTGGGCTCGGTATAGGGTTGCAGCCACTTGGCGCGGCCCAGGCGCGACTGGAACGTCACCTTGTACTGGCTCTTGTCCAGGCCCAGGGCGCAAGCGAGCAGGCGCGCCGTCTTGAAGCACTCGCAGTGGTAGGGGTCGCCCAGGTGCAGCGTGCGCTCGGGCACGCCGTGGAAGCTCATTACCAGTTGGTCCGGTTGGCCGTGTGCCTTCCAGTGGCGCTGGATGCTCAGGGCCAGAGCGGCGATGTAGCCCGCGTCGTCGTGGTAGTGGTTGACAAAGCGCAGCTCTGGCAGGGTGCGGCAGGTCTGCGCCCAACTGAACACCGCGTCGAGCACACTGGCGGTGGTGGTGGCCGAATACTGCGGATAGGCCGGCACCACCAGCACGCGCGTGACGCCCTCGGCCTTGAGCGCGTCGAGTTGGGATGTGATCGAGGTGCTGCCATAACGCATGGCCCAGCGCACCTTGACCTGGTGGTTGCGCTGCCCTAGCCAGCCTTGCAGTAGCTTGGCCTGCTTTTCGGTCCAGACCTTCAGGGGCGAGCCCTCGGCCGTCCAGACGCTGGCGTACTTGGCCGCCGACTTGGCCGGGCGCACGCGCAGGATGACGCCGTGCAATATCAGCCACCACAGCAGGCGCGGGATTTCCACCACGCGGTGGTCACTCAAAAATTCGGCCAGGTAGCGGCGCACGGCCGCCGGGGTGGGTGCATCGGGCGTGCCCAGATTGCACAGCAGCACGGCGGTGCGTGGAGTCTGGCCATGGGTAAAAGGAGGTTCGGGGAGAAAGGACATGCCGTATTGTGTAGCAGCTGCAATTAAGGGTGCAGGCGCAGGGTACTTTGGGTGTTGGCCTTGACGTCGGCGGCGCTGAGGTGCTGGGCCACATAGAAGCCATCGGTAAAGAGCAGGGCCTGGTCGTCGTAGTGCGCATCAAACAGCACGCCGCTTTGGCCCAGCGGGTTGATGCCCACCGCCCTGGATGCGTCGGCAAAGTCGATCACGCGCCGCGTGGACGGGCCGTAGCTCACCGCCCACGGCCCCGGGCCAATCATGCCGCCAAGGTTGTTGGGCACCTCGCGCCCACCGGGCACCGAAAACGGCCCCACGTTAAAAAGTTTGTCCAGCGGCTTTTGCATGCCCAGTGGATGCCCATGCGTGATGGTGTGGGTCTTGCCCCAGGGCCAGTCAAGCAGGCTGGTGCCGAGCGAGGCCTTGAGGTGGGTGACGGTGTGGGTCCAGACCTGCTTCATGATGTCGGCGCGGGTTTCCACGGCAGGCGTGTTGCGGTTGTCCCACCAGGGCGAAGCGGCGTCCGCTGCCAGCAGCGGCAGGGCCAAGTCGAGCGCGTGCGTGTGCAGCAGGTTGTTGAACTGCACTTCGCCCAACTCGTCAGCCATGGCGTCGTGGGCCAACTCGTAGAGCATCTGGCTGAACACGGTGGCGGCGATGCTGTCGCGGGTGTAGCTGCCATCCCATTTGATCAGGGGTTCGAGCAGGTTGAGCCCTTCATCATCGGTGACCACGCTCTTGAGCACAGGCAGCAGGTCGGCCAGAATGCGTGGCCCGTAGCGCGTGCCCACGTCGAGTTGCAGCGCCTGCGCCGCGGCAATATCCCAGGGCGCACCGGCGGCTCCCAGCACCTGATCGAGGCGCTGGGCTCGGTCGGCCAGGTTGTAGTAGCCGGGGACTGGCACACCGCTGCGCGGCTTGGGCTGGTGGTTGGCCGAGACAACGTAGCCGCGTTGCGGGTTTTCTTCTTGCGGGTTGTCGGCAAAGCGGTAGAAGCCGTCTTTTTCGGCCTCGGGCTTGGAGCCGTCCAGAATGAACGCCGGGTTCACGCCGATGGGGCGGATCGGCAGCTTGGCGGCGGCCCACCAGCCGATGTCTCCACTGGCGCTGGCCCACACCACGTTCAGGCCAGGTGAGTGGATTTTGGAGGCGGCTTCGCGCGCCTTTTGCAGGGTGTCGGCGCGGTTCAACTGGTAGAAGGCGTCGAGCACCGGGTTTTCGGTTTCCAGAAACGCCCACCACATGGCAATCGGGGTCTTGCCGTAGTTCTCCTTGAACACATCGGTAACGATCGGGCCGTGCGGCGAGCGGCGCAACTGCAATTCCACAGGCGAGGCACCCTTGATGTGGATGGTTTCGGTGCGCGTCTGCAGGTCAACCCACTGGGTGCGGTGCCACACCTGGTTGGGGTTGACCGGGTTGACCTTCTCGGCAATCAGGTCGATGTCGTCGTTCTGGAACATGGTCAGACTCCAGCCAAACTGCTGGTTGTGGCCCAGCAGCGCCAGCGGGTTGAGCGCCTGGTAGTGTCCGTAGAGTTCAAAGTCGGGGGCGCTCAGGTGCGCTTCGTACCAGACGGCCGGGGCCGAATAGGCGATGTGCGGGTCGCCCGCAAGCAGCGGCTTGCCGCTGGCAGTGCGGCGGCCCGAAATGGCCCAGGCGTTGCTGCCCTCAAAGGCGGGCACACCGGCGGCTTGCATGGCTTGCTCAGAGATTTGCGCCAGACGGGTCAGCGACGACCAGTCCTGCGGGGCCAGCGCCGTGGATTCAAGCACGCCCTCGGGGTGCCAGTCGATATCAAAGATGCTGAGGTACTGCGGCCCCAACTGGTCGCGCACAAAGGTCAGGGCCGGCTCGGTCTTGAACGCCATCGCAAAGCTGTAGGCCAGGTAGCCGCTAACCGCCACGGTGTCCTTGGGCGTAAAGGGACGCTTGGGGATGCCCAGGATGTCAAATTCCATCGGCGCCGAGTGGCTGGCCTGGTACTGGTTGACGCCATCCAGGTAGGCCAGCAGCGCCACGCCAGCGGGGCTCTCAAAGTCGAGCTTGGCCGCCACCTCCTGCGCGTGCTGGCGTATGCCCAGGGTGCGGAACAAGGTGTCCACTTCCAGTAGCTTGGGGCCCAGAATTTCTGCCAGGTCCCCCTGCGCCAGACGGCGCACCATCTCCATCTGAAACAAGCGGTCCTGCGCATGCACGTAGCCCAGCGCGCGGTACATGTCGGTCTGGTTTTCGGCCTGGATGTGGGGCACGCCGCGCTCGTCGTAGGCCACGCTCACCGGTGCCTTGAGCTGGTGTAGGCTGACCGAGCCACTGCGCTGGGGCTGTTTGGTGTGAACGTACCAGGCCCCGGTGCCACCGAGCGCGACCAGGGTGGCGGTCAATGTGGCAGCAACAACTTTGATCGCAATGTGCATGGTGAGATGCTCCTGATGGCAGTGGTTGTGCGGGATCATACCCACACGCTCCTGCGCGCTGGTTCAACTGCCAGCCGACCAGCCGCTGCGCACTGCACCTTCGAGGGTGGCGGGGTAGGGGCCTGCAACGTAGTCGCCTGCGGCCAGCAACCCCGGCGCGATGGTTTGCGCGGGGCGGCGCAGGCCCGGCGTGCAGGCAAAGGTGGCGCGTTTTTCCACCACGGTTTGCACCACCTGCAGGTTGCGCAGGCCGAGTTGATCCTGCGCCTGCTGCAGCACGGCGGCCTGCACCGCTGCGGCATCGTGCGCGCTGGCGCTCACCACAAAGGCAAGCAGTCCGGTTGGCCCGCCCAACTGGCCCCGGTCAAAGACAAACTGGGAAGGTGCCTGCGCGGTGCTGTACAGCGCCAGCATCGGTTGATCCAGCCGCACGCCTTCGCCCCACAGGTACACCGTGGCAATGGCCTCGAAGCGCAGATCAGCGGCCAGCGCCGCCCACTCGCGCAGCGCGCCCGCCAACGCGGGCGGCGCGTTAAGCGCGCACTCGGACATGGCGCGTGCCGCGTTGGACGCATCGCTTGCCCACACCACACGCTCAAAGGTCTGCTCGCCTATGCGCCAACCGGGGTTGCACCAGTGCAGTTGGCGCACGCGCTTGCCTGTGGCGACGTGTGCGCCGTGGGTCTGCAGCCACTGCACTGCGCACTGCGGAAACAGGCTGCCCAGATCGACCCGCGGCAGCAGCAGATGCGAGCCGCCACGCACGCCAAACAGCGCGTCTTGCAGCACGCGCAGAAACACCTGGGCACTGGCTTGCTCGGACGCCGTATTGAGGGCCGAGACGCACAGCGGCTCAATCAGTTGCTGCAGCACACGCGCAGGCAAGGCGTGGCACAACTGCGCCACGGTGAGATCGCTCGCGCACCGAAAGCCCGCCGCTCGCCATGCCAGCGCGGCGCGCAGCAGGGCCAGGCGATCGCTCCAGCGCCAGCCACGTGCCCTGGCAATGGCGGCAAGTGCGTCCAGCGGCGCGATCCATTGCGTTGCCCAGTCAGGGGTGTGCAACCCACTGCCGTCGGCAAAGGGCAGGGACAGTGCGCGGCGCAGCAGCAGCTCGGTGCTCAGGGCGCCGACGCGCTGCATGATGTCCAGAGTTTGGGTGTAGGCACCAATCAGCAGGTGCTGGCCGTTGTCGAGCACCACGCTTGTTCCATCGGGTAGGGTTGCGTGCAGCGCCCGGGCACGCCCGCCCAGGGTGGGTGCGGCTTCAAAAACGCTGACCTGGTGGCCTGCTTGCGTGGCGGCCACCGCTGCAGCCAGCCCGGCCCAGCCCGCACCGACCACTGCCACCTTCATGGCGTTGGCCGCAGTCACATCCGGCCCAGGGCCTGGACTTTCCAGGCCAGCCACATCTTGCGCAGCGGTGTGAGGTGCACGCGCTGGTGTAGCACCTGAAAGCGGTCGGCCTCGATTTCGCGCAGCAGCGTGCGGTAGATGCTGGCCATCATCAGCCCTGGCTTTTGCGCGCGCCGGTCGGTCTCGGGCAGCAGCGCCAAAGCCTCGTCGTACAGACCATGCGCGCGTTGCGCCTGAAACGCCATGAGTGCGGTAAAGCGCTCGGAGTAGTTGCGTTTGAGGATTTCGTGCGCCTTCACGTCAAACTGCTGCATGTCGCTCATGGGCAGGTAGATGCGCCCGCGCAGCGCGTCTTCGCCCACGTCGCGGATGATGTTGGTCAGTTGCAGCGCCTGGCCCAGCGTGCGCGCGTAGCTGCTGGTCTGGGTTTGCGTCTGCCCAAATATCTGCGCCGCCACTTCGCCCACCACGCCCGCTACCAGGTGGCAGTAGCGCTGTAGGCCGGCATAGTCCAGGTAGCGGGTTTGCTCCAGGTCCATCTGGCAGCCCTCAATCACCGCCAGCAAGTGGCGCGGTGCAATGCCAAAGGCAGCGCAGTGCGGCATCAGGGCCTGCGTTACCGGGTGGCTGGGTTTGCCGTTAAAGGACTGGGCCACTTCGGACTGCCACCACGCCAGTTTGATGCGCGCCACGCCGGGGTCCACCGCGTCATCCACCACGTCGTCGACCTCGCGGCAAAAGGCATAAAAGGCGGTGATGGCAGCGCGCCGTGGCGCGGGCAGAAACAGGAATGCGTAATAAAAGCTGCTGCCCGAGGCGGCGGCTTTGTTCTGGACGTACTGTTCCGGTGTCATGCCTTATTGTTACATCCAAAGGGCGCGCCACAGCAGCAGTGGGCCATCCCACCAGCGCAGCACGGGGCGTTGCCGCAGGGCAGCGAAGTCTTGGGCCTGCAATTTGTCCAGAATGCGCAGCCCGCCTTGCACCACCAGGCGCAGTTCCCACCCGGCACGGCCGGGCAGCCGGTGCACCAAAGCCTGGCCTTGCACCATGCGCGCGCGCGCCGAGGCGGCGCAGGATGCGATCAGGGCGCTTGCCGCCGGTGTCTGGCGCAGGGCCAGCAGGTCGGCGCGGTCGACTCCCAGGCGCTCACAGTCGTGCAGTGGCAGGTAGTGGCGCGAGCGCGGGATGTCGCGGCTCAGGTCCTGCCAGAAGTTGATCAGTTGCAAGGCGCTGCAGATGGCGTCGCTGTGGGCGAGGGACACCGGGTCGGTCACGCCGTAGAGGTGCAGCAGCAATCGGCCTATCGGGTTGGCAGAGTGGCGGCAGTAGTCCAGCAATTCGGCCTCGCTGGCGTAGCCAGAGTCGTCAGCCGTCTTCTCGACGTCCTGCACAAAGGCGTCGAGCAGGTCGTGCAGGAGTTGCAGTGGCAGCGCGTGCCGGGCAATGGCAGTCTGCAGGGGTGCGAACACCTGCGGCCAGCGCTGGCTTTGAAATCCGGCAGTGGTGCAGGCGCTCAGGTCGCGCCGGTAGGCCTGCAGGTCGAGCAGGCGTTGCTGCGCCGGGGCGTTGCCCTCGTCGGCCAGGTCGTCGGCGCAGCGGGCAAAGTGGTAGATGGCGCGGATGGGCGCGCGCAGATGCGGCGGGCTCAGCAGCGAGGCGACCGGAAAATTTTCGTAATGGGTGATGGGCGGCGCGCTGGCCGTCGGCAAGGTCATAGGGGGATTTTGCCGGTAAACGATGGGGAGCACAGCGCAGGTTAAAATAAGCCGTTGACCTATTTCTAATGGGTGGCTGTGGGTGTGCAAACGGGGTTTGCGTGCTTGCTGCCTCCCATTTTGTTTTTTGCGCGGGTGGCGAAATTGGTAGACGCACCAGGTTTAGGTCCTGACGCCAGTAATGGTGTGGGGGTTCGAGTCCCCCCCCGCGCACCAGGCACTTACAGCCCCCATTCCTTTAGGAGATTGAACATGGCAGTTACTGTTGAAACGCTCGAAAAGCTGGAACGCAAGATCACGTTGACCCTTCCCGTGGGTGTGATCCAGTCCGAAGTCGAGTCGCGCCTGCGCAAGCTGGCCCGCACCGTCAAGATGGACGGTTTCCGTCCCGGCAAGGTGCCCATGAACGTGGTGGCCCAGCGTTATGGCTACTCGGTGCACTACGAAGTGATGAATGACAAGGTGGGCGAGGCCTTTGCCGTGGCCGCCAATGAAGCCAATCTGCGTGTGGCAGGCCAACCCAAGATTACCGAAACCGATGCGCCGGTGGACGGCCAGATGTCGTTTGACGCGGTGTTTGAAGTGTTCCCCGAAGTCAAGATTGGCGACCTGTCCACGGCAGAGATCGAGAAGATCGGCACCGACGTGACCGACGCCGCCATCGACAAGACCGTGGACATCCTGCGCAAGCAGCGCCGCACCTTTGCCCAGCGCGCCCAGGACGTGGCCGCCCAGGACACGGACCGCGTGACCGTGGACTTTGAAGGCAAGATCGACGGCGAGCCTTTTGCCGGCGGCAAGGCCGAAGACTTCCAGTTCATCGTTGGTGACGGCCAGATGCTCAAGGAATTTGAAGAAGCCGTGCGCGGCATGAAGTCGGGCGAGAGCAAGACCTTCCAACTGGCGTTCCCTGCGGACTACCACGGCAAGGACGTGGCTGGCAAGACGGCGGACTTCATGGTCACGGTCAAGAAGATTGAAGCCGCCCATTTGCCTGACGTGGACGACGCGCTGGCCAAGGCGCTGGGCATTGCCGACGCCAGCGTCGAAGGGCTGCGAGCCGATATCCGCAAGAACCTGGAGCGCGAAGTCAAGTACCGTTTGCTCACCCGCAACAAGCAAGCCGTGATGGACGCATTGGTGTCCAAGGCTGAGTTGGAGTTGCCAAAGTCGAGCGTGCAGTCCGAAATCGACCGCATGGTGGAGTCGGCGCGTGCCGATCTGAAGCAACGCGGCATCAAGGACGCCGACAAGGCCCCCATTCCCGACGACATGTTCCGCCCCCAAGCCGAGCGGCGGGTGCGCCTGGGCCTGGTGGTGGCAGAACTGGTACGTGCCAACAACCTGCAAGCCAAGCACGAGCAGATCAAGGCACACATTGACGAGCTGGCCGCCAGCTACGAAAAGCCAGCCGAAGTGGTGCGCTGGTACTACGGTGACAACCGGCGCATGGCCGAGGTGGAGGCCATCGTGATTGAGAACAACGTGACCGATTACGTGCTGGCGCAGGCCAAGGTCACTGAAAAGGCGCAGAGTTTTGACGAGCTGATGGGCCAGAACTAAAGGGGCAATGCTATGAACGTGAAATATGGAGTGACAGGCACCATGGAAACGCAGGCTCTGGGCATGGTTCCCATGGTGATCGAGCAGTCGGGCCGTGGCGAGCGGTCGTACGACATTTATTCGCGTTTGCTCAAGGAACGGGTGATCTTTCTGGTTGGCCCGGTCAACGACCAGACCGCCAATCTGGTGGTCGCCCAGTTGCTGTTTTTGGAGAGTGAAAATCCGGACAAGGACATTTCGTTCTACATCAACTCGCCCGGCGGATCGGTGAGTGCGGGCATGGCGATCTTTGACACCATGAACTTCATCAAGGCCGATGTGTCAACCCTGTGCATCGGCATGGCCGCCAGCATGGGTGCATTCTTGCTGGCAGCGGGTGCCAAGGGCAAGCGCTTTTGCCTGCCCAACTCCAAGGTCATGATTCACCAACCCTCGGGCGGCAGCCAGGGGCAGGCGACCGAAATTGAAATCCAGGCGCGCGAGATTCTGAAAACCCGCGAGCAGCTCAACAAGATCCTGGCGGACCGCACCGGCCAACCGCTGGAGCGCATTGCGCGTGATACCGAGCGCGACTACTACATGTCGGCCGAAGAGTCCAAGGAATACGGTCTTATCGACCAGGTTATCTCCAAGCGCCCGTGATGGGCGTGCGCCGCCCCGCCTGAGGGGCAGCGATGCAGGTATTTACAACGGTGTTTTGCGCTGGCGCAGACGCCGTTTTTATTTGAGTATCATTCGGGTTCAATCCGAAAAGGCAGACCGTCCATGGCCGAGAAAAAAGGCTCATCCAGCGAGAAAACCCTGTATTGCTCCTTTTGTGGCAAAAGCCAGCACGAGGTCAAGAAGCTGATCGCTGGCCCTTCCGTGTTTGTGTGCGACGAGTGCATCGAGTTATGCAACGAGATCATTCGCGATGAACTCCCGCCTGCCACCGACAACAAGGATGCGCGCGGCGACCTGCCCACGCCCGCCGAAATCAAGGCCAATCTGGACAACTACGTCATCGGCCAGGAACCCGCCAAGCGCACGCTGGCGGTGGCGGTGTACAACCACTACAAGCGTCTGCGGCACCAGGAAAAGGCCAAGAAGGACGACGTGGAACTGGCCAAGAGCAACATCCTGCTGATCGGCCCCACCGGTTCGGGCAAGACGCTGTTGGCGCAAACGCTGGCGCGCATGCTTGATGTGCCGTTTGTGATGGCCGACGCCACCACCCTGACCGAAGCCGGCTACGTGGGCGAGGACGTGGAGAACATCGTCCTCAAGCTGCTGCAAAGCTGCAACTACGAGGTCGAGCGGGCCCAGCGCGGCATCGTCTACATCGACGAAATCGACAAAATTTCGCGCAAGTCCGACAACCCTTCGATTACCCGCGACGTGTCGGGCGAAGGCGTGCAGCAGGCCTTGCTCAAGCTGATTGAGGGCACCATGGCAAGCGTGCCGCCCCAGGGCGGGCGCAAGCACCCGAACCAGGACTTTGTGCAGATTGACACCACCAACATCCTTTTCATCTGTGGTGGCGCGTTTGCGGGGCTGGAAAAGGTGGTGGAGAACCGCACGCGCTCATCGGGTATCGGCTTTGGTGCCACGGTGCAGAGCAAGGCCGAGCGCAGCCTGACCGACGTGTTCAAGGAAGTCGAGCCCGAAGATCTGATCAAGTTTGGCCTGATTCCCGAACTGGTGGGGCGCATGCCCGTGGTGGCTGCGCTGACCGAGTTGACTGAGGATGCGTTGGTGCAAATCCTGACCGAGCCGAAAAACGCCTTGGTCAAGCAGTACTCCAAACTGCTCAGCATGGAAGGTGTGGAGCTTGAGATTCGCCCCAATGCGTTGGTCGCCATCGCCAAGAAGGCGCTGGCACGCAAGACCGGTGCGCGCGGTTTGCGCTCCATTTTGGAGCAGTCGCTGATTGACACCATGTACGACCTGCCCAATGTCGCCAATGTAGAGAAGGTGGTGGTCGATGAGTCCACCGTCAACGAGAACAAGCCGCCGTTGCTGGTGTACCGCGAAGCGGCCAAGAAGGCCTGAGCGCAAGTCGCGGCAAGGGCTTGATTTGACAGGTTTTTGTACGGGATTACTCGATGCATCGGGCGCTCAATGCCTGGATAATCGACACTGTCTTGAATTCCATGGTTTTCGGACCATATGCAACCGGTAACTAAAGGGTTCCCCATGTCTGGCCATACTTCACTGCCTGCCGTCCCCATCGACCTGCCTCTGTTGCCGCTGCGTGACGTGGTGGTGTTCCCGCACATGGTCATTCCGCTGTTTGTGGGACGCCCCAAGAGCATCAAGGCGCTGGAAGCGGCCATGGAAGCCGAGCGGCGCATTATGCTGGTGGCACAAAAGGCCGCCGCCAAGGATGATCCGCTGGTGACCGACATGTTTGACGTGGGTTGCGTCTCCACCATTTTGCAAATGCTCAAGTTGCCCGATGGCACGGTCAAGGTGCTGGTGGAAGGCCACCAACGCGCAAGCGTGAACCGGATTGAAGAGGGCGAGGCGTTCTTTTCGGCCAACGTCACCCCGATCGATGCCACCAGCGAGTTGAAGGAATCGGGCAAGGGCGGGGCCAGCGAAGTCGAAGCCCTGCGCCGCGCCGTGATGCAGCAGTTTGACCAGTACGTCAAGCTCAACAAGAAGATTCCGCCCGAAATTCTGACCTCGATCTCCAGCATCGACGATCCTGGCCGCCTGGCAGACACCATTGCCGCACATCTGCCACTCAAGCTTGACAGCAAGCAGGCGGTGTTGGGCCTGGCCACGGTCAAAGACCGGTTGGAGAACCTGTTCGAGCAAATTGAGCGCGAGGTGGACATCCTCAACGTGGACAAGAAAATCCGTGGCCGCGTCAAGCGCCAGATGGAGAAGAACCAGCGCGACTTCTACCTCAATGAGCAGGTCAAGGCGATCCAGAAGGAACTCGGTGAAGGCGAAGAGGGCGCTGACATTGAAGAGATCGAGAAGAAGATCCGCGCCGCCAAGATGCCCAAAGAGGCTCTCAAAAAGGCCGAGTCTGAGCTGAAGAAACTCAAACTGATGTCGCCCATGTCGGCCGAGGCCACGGTGGTGCGCAATTACATCGACGTGCTCTCTGGCTTGCCCTGGGTTACCAAGACCAAGATCAAGCACAACTTGGGCAATGCCGAGAACGTGCTCAACGAAGACCACTATGGCCTCGATAAGGTCAAGGACCGCATTCTGGAATACCTCGCGGTGCAGCAGCGCGTGGACAAGGTCAAGGCACCGATTCTGTGTCTGGTGGGGCCTCCGGGCGTGGGCAAGACGTCGCTGGGGCAGTCGATCGCCAAGGCCACCGGACGCAAGTACGTTCGCATGGCCCTAGGCGGCATGCGCGACGAGGCCGAGATCCGTGGCCACCGCCGTACCTATATCGGTGCCATGCCGGGCAAGGTGCTGCAGAGCCTGACCAAGGTCGGCACGCGCAACCCGCTGTTCCTGCTCGACGAAATTGACAAGCTCGGAACTGATTTCCGGGGCGACCCCAGCAGCGCACTGCTCGAAGTGCTCGACCCGGAACAGAACCACAAGTTTGGCGACCACTACGTAGAGGTGGATTACGACCTGAGCGATGTGATGTTTGTTGCGACCAGCAACTCCATGAACATCCCCCCGGCCTTGCTCGACCGCATGGAAGTGATCCGCTTGTCGGGTTACACCGAAGACGAGAAGACCAACATCGCCATTCGCTACCTGCTGCCCAAGCAGATGAAGAACAACGGCGTCAAGGAGTCGGAATTGCAAATTTCCGATGACGCCGTGCGCGACATCGTGCGCTACTACACCCGTGAAGCCGGTGTGCGCGCTCTGGAACGCGACCTGTCCAAGATTTGCCGCAAGGTGGTCAAGGGATTGCTGCTCAAGAAGATGACGGGGCAGGTCAAGGTGACTGCCGACAACCTCAACGACTACCTAGGTGTGCGCAAGTACACCTACGGGCGCGCCGAACAGCAAAACCAGGTGGGCCAGGTGGTCGGCTTGGCCTGGACCGAAGTGGGTGGCGATCTGCTCACCATCGAGGCTGCGCTAACCCCCGGCAAGGGCGTGATCACGCGCACCGGGTCACTCGGCGACGTGATGAAGGAGTCGGTAGAAGCGGCACGCACCGTGGTGCGCAGCCGGGCCCGCCGCCTGGGCATCAAGGACGAAGTGTTCGAGAAGAAGGACATCCACATCCACGTGCCCGACGGCGCTACGCCCAAGGACGGCCCCAGCGCCGGTGCGGCGATGACCACAGCCTTTGTGTCGGCCCTTACCGGAATTCCGGTGCGCGGCGACGTGGCCATGACCGGTGAAATCACCCTGCGCGGCGAAGTCACCGAAATTGGCGGCCTCAAGGAAAAACTGCTGGCAGCACTGCGCGGAGGCATCAAGACGGTGCTGATCCCCGAAGCCAACGCCAAGGACTTGCAGGAAATCCCCGAAAACGTGAAGAACGGTCTGGAGATTGTTCCGGTACGCTGGATCGACAAGGTGCTTGAACTGGCGCTTGAAAGCCATCCGGTTCCCTTGCCCGATGAAGAGGTGCCAGCGGTGGTTGCGCCCAGTGTCGATGCGGCGCAGGTACAGGAGTCGGTAAAGCATTGAGTTGAGGCGCGCGAAATTTTTTCGCGACTTTGCCTGGAAGGATAAATTTCAACGCTATAATTTGCGGCTTGAAACGCGGGAATAGCTCAGTTGGTAGAGCGCAACCTTGCCAAGGTTGAGGTCGAGAGTTCGAGACTCTTTTCCCGCTCCAACATTACAGAAAAGGGAAGCGAGTCGCTTCCCTTTTTCATTCACTGAAGTTCTCAGTGGCGCGGTAGCAAAGCGGTTATGCCCCGGATTGCAAATCCGGTTAGTCCGGTTCGACTCCGGACCGCGCCTCCATCAAAACCCTGTTCGAAAATGCTTGGCCCACATCGCCGATGAGGCATTTTTTGTTCGAGAATAGGACCCGTGCCCGAGTGGTGAAATAGGTAGACACATCGGACTTAAAATCCGCCGCTTCGTGAATAACGGGCGTACCGGTTCGATTCCGGTCTCGGGCACCACGGTTGAAGTCGCAAGCACAGCTTGCGTCTGGAACGTACACTAACACTTATGGCACGCTACAACACCCCCTTCGAAATCCATGTTCATGGTCAGGTACCAGTGCGGTCCCGGGTCAAGTTTGAGCAGTTGCAGGAAGCGCTCAAGCCGATGTGGAAGTACGCTGGTGCACGCTCGTTGTCGGATGGGGCCACCAGCGCTTATGAAGATGAGCCCGGCATCCAGTTCGATGTGCACGAGCATCTTTTACAAATGTGCTGGACGGTGGCTGGTGACATGGACTTTCGCCAGGTGCTCGATGAAGTTTGCATGAACCTCAATGAACTGGCGCAGGCCGGTGCCGCCATCGAAGTCACGTTTTACGACACCGACTTTGACGAGGAAGACGGTCAGGGCGAAGCCGAGTCGCGCGACGATTTCGTGATGCTTTTTGTGGGCCCCGACCCAGCCGCCATCAT
Source organism: uncultured beta proteobacterium (assembly GCA_903863395.1). Taxonomy (GTDB): domain Bacteria; phylum Pseudomonadota; class Gammaproteobacteria; order Burkholderiales; family Burkholderiaceae_C; genus Allorhodoferax. Next base: position 792 of record CAIPBW010000187.1, on the reverse strand, counting down.
GCAGGTGCAACGCGACTTGCTGGTGCAAGACGTGGTCAACATGATGGAGCGCCACTTTGACGGGGCCGAACTCGGCGGCGTGGTGGCAGAGGTGGATAAGTTGTTTGCCCAGCGCTTCGATTCTCTGGTGACATCGCTTTCCATGGGCAAGCCGCCCAGTGGCATGGGCGGAAACCCCAGCGGTGGGCACGGAACGGGGCGCAAGCCACGGCATTTGCACTGAATTTCGGTTGGTAGCCATGCTCAAAAAGATCAGCGTTGACCAACTCACCGTTGGAATGCATCTGAAGGAGTTTTGCGGTTCCTGGATGGAGCACCCGTTTTGGCGCAACGGGTTTGTCATTACCGACCCCAAGGATATTCAAAGCATCCTGGCCAGTAGCATCAAGGAGGTGTGGATTGACGTCAGCCAGGGGCTCGATGTGCCGCAGGGCCAGGTAGCCGTTTCGCAGGACGAATCCGAAGCGCAGGTCGATGCGGAAATGCATTTTGCGTCGGTCGCCCGGCGCGAAATTACGCCCGTGAGCACCGAGGTTGAAATCGAGCGCGCTACCAAGATTTGCCAGGAGTCCAAGCAGGCGGTGATTTCCATGTTCCAGGAAGCGCGCATGGGCAAGGCCGTGGACACGGGCGGTGCCAAGCAACTGGTGGAAGACATCAGCGAATCGGTGGCCCGCAACCCGGGCGCGTTGATCAGTCTGGCGCGCCTGAAAACGGCGGACGACTATACCTACATGCACTCGGTGGCGGTATGCGCCATGATGGTCGCGCTCTCGCACCAGTTGGGTCTCG
>CAIPBW010000186.1 GCA_903863395.1 uncultured beta proteobacterium | reverse complement strand
GCGGCAATCCATGACTTCATGGCTGCATGGATTGCCGCGTCGCTACGCTCCTCGCAATGACGTGGGGAATGATCTATGTGACGGGAAGCGGTTCATCCAGAGTAGGATGTGCGCCATACACCTATGGACCCCATCCCCGATCATCCCCACGCATCCAAGCCCAAGGCGGTGCGGCTGCTGCTGGTGCGGCCCAGGCTGCTGACGAGCATCGCCGTTGGCCTGGCCACTGCGTTCCTGTTGCCCACTGACGTCGCGCAGCAGGGGGTGACCCGCGCCATCATTGGCTGGAACGTGGGTGCCTGTCTGTACATCGCGCTGGCCATGAAGATGATGTTTGGCTCAACCCACGAGCGCATGCGTGCGCGGGCGCAGTTGCAGGACGAGGGCAGCGCGGCGGTGCTGCTGCTGGTGGTGATGGCGGCGCTGATGTGCGTGGGGGCCATCGTGGCCGAGTTGGTGTTGATCAAGGATGTGCATGGCGTGGCGCGCTACCTGCACATGGCGCTGGCGATTCTGACGATTGTGTCGTCCTGGGCGTTTACCCAGACCATGTTTGCACTGCACTACGCGCACGACTTCTACGCCACCGAGATGCGAGGCGACCACGGCGGCCTGGCGTTCCCCGGCGGCCATGCGCCGGATTACGGCGACTTTCTGTACTTTGCCTGCGTGATCGGTACCTCGGCGCAAACCGCCGATGTGAGCTTTACCAGCAGGCGCATGCGCCGCATCGGCACGCTGCACTGCGTGCTGGCGTTCTTCTTCAACACCACGCTGCTGGCGCTGGCCATCAACATCGCCTCGGGTCTGCTGTAGCGGGCCGCCGCGCAAGCTTAGGCCACGGCCTGGAGCGTGATGGCCACACCGCTGAGCACGGCGTTGCCCGAGAGCGGGTCGCGCAAGTTTTCATCGAGCAAGGCGTTGAGGTTGACGCCCGGGCGCTGCGCGGCCAAGTGCAGTTGCGCGCCGGGCAAGTCGTGGCCCCAGCCATGGGGCAGACTCACCACGCCGGGCATCATGTCGGCGCTGCAATGCACCTGGGCCTGCACTTGCCCGCCAGTGGCGGGGTTGCGCAGCAGGGCCATGGCACCGTCGGCCACGCCGTGGCGTTGCGCGTCGCTGGGGTGAACCAGCGCCGTGCAGCGAAACGGGCCTTTGGCCAGCGTTGGCAGGTTGTGCATCCAGCTATTGTTGGTGCGCACGTCGCGTCGGCCAATCACCAGCAGATCGGGTGCGGGGGCTTGCAGATCGGTCAGGGCGCGCTGCAAGTCCTGCACCAGCAGGGCCGGGGCGAGTTCGATCTTGCCACTGGGGGTGCGCAGCATTTCGGGAACGCGTGGTTGCAGTTCGCCCAGGTCCACGCCGCCCGTGGCCGATGCAACCATCACCGTGGCCAGGTTCAGGCCATCGGGCTTGCGGCCAAACTGGTCGCCATAGGGGCCGCTGCGCAGCGCCACATCCAGGTTGCGCTGCGGGCCACGGTAGCGCGCGGTGGCGGCAATCACCGCATCGGCATGGGCGCCAAACAGGCGTTGCGCGTCTTGCGCAAACTGGGCGTCGTCCAGCGCGTCGGGGTCGCTGGCCGCGCCCTGGCCTTGCACGATCGCGGCGAGCTTGAGCAGGGTTTGCCACTCCTGCATTGCGCCCTGCGGCAGTGGCAGCACCGGAGCGCTGTAGCGCGCGTGGTTGCGCCACGACAACTGCGGAAAGGCTACGTCAAAATGCAACTCTTCCAGCGGCGAGAGCCCGGGCAGAATCACATCGGCGTGGCGCGTGGTCTCGTTCACGTAGATGTCCATGCTGACCATGAAGTCCAGCCGCTCCAGGGCGGCCGCCAGCCGGGCGCCATTGGGTGCCGACAGCACCGGGTTGGTGGCCACGGTAAACAGCGCGCGGATCTGGCCCGCGCCAGCGGTCTCAATCTCTTCGGCCAGGCAGTTCATGGGCAGTTCGCCATACACCTCGGGCGCGGCGCTCACGCGCGAGTGGTGGCGTCCGGTGCTCACGCCCTTGCCGACGCCAGTGGCGCCAACGGTGTTGCTCGCAAACGCCGCCGACTTGGCAAACAGCACACCGCCGATCTGGTCGAGGTGGCCGGTCAGCGTGTTGAGCACATCGACCAACCAGCTTGCCGTGGTGCCGTATGCCTGCGTGCAGGTGCCGATGCGCGC
>CAIPBW010000185.1 GCA_903863395.1 uncultured beta proteobacterium | reverse complement strand
GGCCACAACCATTAACCTGTCTCAACCGTCAAAATCAATCCAAGGAAACACACCATGAAAACCATTGCAAAACTCAGCGCAGCCCTGATCGCGGGCGCACTCTCCACCAGCCTGATGGCGCAGAGTGTGGACGTCAAGGACGCCTGGGCGCGTGCCACCGTGCAAGGCCAGCAGGCTACCGGCGCGTTCATGAAGCTCACCGCCAAGGATGGTGCCAAGCTGGTATCCGCCGCTTCGCCGGTGGCCGGCGTGACCGAAGTGCATGAAATGAAAATCGAAGGCGACATCATGAAGATGCGCGCCGTCCAGGGCGGCCTGGACCTGCCCGCAGGCAAGGCGGTGGAACTCAAGCCCGGCGGCTACCATGTCATGCTGATGGGCCTGAAAGCACCGCTGCAAAAAGACACCACCATCCCGCTGACGCTGACTTTCAAGGACACCAAGGGCGTGGAAAGCAAGGTCGAACTGAAGGTGCCCGTCTCTAGCACCCCGCCCATGGGGGCCATGATGGACCACAGCCAGCACAAAATGTGATCTATCGCAGGCATTCGGGCTGACATTGGGTTAAGCTGTGACGTGTTCGTGGTTGCAACTTCTTAAGGGAGCGCATATGAGTGATTCAGACACCTCCGGTTTCGCCAAGTTTGTTCCTGGCTTTGATTTTCTGCAAAACCTGGCCAAGGGCGCAACGACCAACATCCCCCAGATGCCCAACCTGAGCAACTGGGTGGCACCCACCCTCAACGTGGAAGAGCTGGAAAAGCGCATCGACGAACTCAAGGCGGTGCATTTCTGGCTTGAGCAAAACTCGCGTGCGCTGGGTGCCACCATCCAGGCGCTTGAAGTGCAGAAGATGACGCTGGCCACGCTCAAGGGCATGAACTTCAACATCGGCGACGTGGCTAACGCGCTCAAGCTCAAGGCCGCGGACTCGGTCTATTCGGGCGTGCAGCGCGTGACCGAGCGCGCCGCCTCCACCGCCAAAACCTTTTCCGACGTGGCCAGCGGCGTGGGCAAGCCCAGCGCCAAAAAGCCGGCCAAGGCAGCCAACGCCGAAGCGGACGGCAAGTCGGCCAACGCCATGGCCGGGTTGGTTGATCCAATGAATCTGTGGGGGTCGCTGACCCAGCAGTTTCAGCAAATCGCCGCTAACGCCATGAAGGAAGCCACTACCAAGACGGCGGTGGACATGACCAAGAACATGGCCACCGGCATGGCCAAAGAGGCACTGAAGGCGACCAAGGCAGCAGGCGCACGCGCGGCAGGCAAGGCGCGCCGACCGGCTGCCAAGAAGGCTGCGTCCTAAGGCTTGTTCGTCGTATTGCTGCCTGCGTGAGCAGGCGATAGCGGTGAGCCTCTTTCCCTACGCACACGCTACCCACCCGCAATGGCAGATGGCCGCTGCGCTGGTGCTGGCACAACTGCGCGCCCAAATGGTCAGCAGCAGCTACGCCAGCGCGCCCACACTGGCGCTGCTCTACATCACCGACCACTACGCCGCAGTCGCGCAAGACTTGCTGGAGTACCTGCAGGCCGAGTTGCCGTTGGTGACCGATTGGGCCGGCACCGTGGGTGTGGGGGTGGTCGCCAACAACGTCGAGTACTGGGACGAACCCGCGCTTGGCATCATGCTGCTGGACCTGCCCAGCGACCAGTACCGCGTGTTCTCCGGCGTGGCACCGCTGGGCATGGGTTTTGAGGCGCACACCGCCCTGGTGCACGCCGACGGCAAGGCCATGGACCTGACCGGCCTGATTGAAGAAATGGCCGAGCGCACCGAGTCCGGCTACCTGTTTGGCGGCATCGCGTCGAGCCGCGGGCGGAGCGTGCAGTTTGCGGTGGGCGGCAACGGCAACGTGCGCGGCCAGGGTGCGGCCAGCGGCGTGTTCAGCGGCGGCATGAGTGGCGTGGCCTTTGGCCGGGGTGTGGGGCTGGTCTCGCGCGTGACGCAGGGCTGCACGCCGGTATCGCGGGTGCACCGCGTTACCCGGGCCACACGCAATGTGGTGCTCGAACTTGACCACGCACCCGCCCTGGATGTGATGCTGGCCGACCTGGGCATTTCACTGGACAAGCCAAGCGAAGCGCTCGACGTGGTGCGCGCCACGCTGGTGGGCATGTTGCACGTGAGTAGCGCAACTGGGGGTGCCACCACGCTCAAGCGCACCGGTAACTTTGGCGACGATGTGGTGATGCGCCACATCATCGGGGTGGATCCGGCGCAGCGCAGTATGGCGGTATCGGACCAGGCCGAGGGCGGGTTCGAGCTGGTGTTTTGCCGACGCAACGTGCAGGCCGCTAGCGCCGACCTGTTGCGCATTGGAGCCGAAATCCGCGAAGAACTCGCGCCGCACGAGGACTTGCTGGAGGCAGCACACGCCACTGCGCCTGGGCGACCCGACGCGCAGCAAGCGGCCCGCTCCATCGCCGGCGCGGTGTACGTGAGTTGCACCGCGCGTGGCGGCGCACACTTTGGTGGCGCCAGTGCCGAAATGCATTTGCTGCGCCGTGCGTTGGGTGACGTGCCGCTGGTGGGTTTTTTTGCGGGCGGCGAGATTGCGCGCAAGCACCTCTACAGCTACACCGGCGTGTTGACGGTGTTTACCCGCTAACCGAGATCCGTCCCTGCTGCCTACACGCCGCGTGCGCGGTCGGCGTGGAACTGCTGCACAAAAGCGCCAAAGCGCCCGGCGTCGAGCGCGTCGCGGATTTCCTGCATCAGGTTGAGGTAGTAGTGCAGGTTGTGGATGCTTGCCAGCATGGGCGAGAGCATCTCGCCGCAGCGGTCGAGGTGGTGCAGGTAGGCGCGCGAGAAGCCATCGCGCCCGCCATCGGCCCAGGCCACGCCCGAGTTGCCCGCGCAGGCGTAGCAGGTGCAGGTAACGTCCAGCGGTTGCGCATCGGCCTTGTGGCGCGCGTTGCGGATCTTGAGGTCGCCATAGCGGCTAAACAGCGTGCCGTTGCGTGCGTTGCGCGTGGGCATCACGCAGTCAAACATGTCGATGCCGTTTTGCACACCGGCCACCAAGTCTTCGGGTGTGCCCACGCCCATCAGGTAATGCGGCTTGTGCTTGGGCAGCTTGGGGCCCACGTGTTGCAGCACGCGCATCATCTCGTCCTTGGGCTCGCCCACCGACAGGCCGCCCACGGCAATGCCGGGAAAGTCGAGCGCCTCCAGTCCAGCCAGTGACGCGTCGCGCAGGTGCGTATGCATGCCGCCTTGGACAATGCCAAACAGCGCATTGGGGTTCTGCAGCGCGGCAAACTCGGCCTTGCAGCGCGCCGCCCAGCGCAGGCTCAGCTCCATGCTGGCGCGCGCTTCTGGCTCGGTGGTGACCTGGCCGCGCGTCTTGGGCTCAACCGACAGGTAGGGCGTGCACTCGTCAAACTGCATCACGATGTCGGAGTTGAGCACGGTCTGGATCTGCATGCTGATCTCGGGCGTGAGAAACAGTTTGTCGCCATTGACTGGTGAGGCAAACTTGACGCCCTCCTCGGAAATCTTGCGCATTTCGCCCAGGCTCCAGACCTGAAAGCCACCCGAGTCGGTGAGGATGGGCTTGTCCCACTTTTCGAACGCGTGCAGGCCGCCAAACTGCCGCACCACGTCCAGCCCCGGGCGCATCCAAAGGTGGAAGGTGTTGCCCAGGATGATCTGCGCGCCCATCTCGTGCAGGCTGCGCGGCATCACGCCCTTGACCGTGCCATAGGTGCCCACCGGCATGAAGATCGGCGTTTGCACCACGCCATGGTTGAGCGTCAGGCGCCCACGGCGCGCGTGGCTACCCGCGTAGGAGCCATCAGCGCTGGCGGGGTCGGTGGCAAGCAGATCGAATTGAAGCATGCGGGCATTTTACTTTTTAAGACGCTTGACTATATACTTTGCTTTACTTTTAAGAAAGTAAAGGAGATCGAAATGTCAAGCGCTG
>CAIPBW010000184.1 GCA_903863395.1 uncultured beta proteobacterium | reverse complement strand
TTGGCTGAGCATCGATGTGAGCGCGGCCGTGGTGCAGATGCAGGCAGGCGCGCCCAACTACGGCTGGCGCCTGCGCCGCAGCGCGGGCGACGACATCAATACCAAGCGCTACTACACGCGCGAATACACGGCAGCCACCGCTCTGCGCCCCAAACTCACGGTGCGCTACGCGCTGCCCTGAAACCGGTTCACTGCGCAACTTTCAAGGGTCAACGCGAGGAGCGTAGCGACGCGGCAATCCATGTCCTTTGGCTGTCATTGCGAGGAGCGCAGCGACGCGGCAATCCATGCATGCAGAAGTCATGGATTGCCGCGCTTCGCTCGCAATGACGAGGAGGGGGGCGTGGCCTCGCGATGACGTGGTTAGTCGGTCTTTGTTGCGGGCGCGCTGGGTGCCGGGGCGGGGTCTTTCCATTTGCCGCGCAGTTTGAGTTGGTCGCGCAGGGTGGGTTGCGTCAGGCCCAGGGCGTAGGCTTTGTGGGCGTGGGCGAGGGCCTGCTCGTAATGCTGGTTCTCGAAATAGATGGTCCCGATGTTGTAGTGCGTCAGGGCGTTGTCGCCGGCCGCCAGCGCTGCCAACTCCAGTTCCCTTTGTGCCTCCAGCGCGCGCTGCCCCTTGAACAGGTAGGTGGCGTAAATCATCCGGACGGTGCTGTCCTGGGGCCGAAAGCGCAGCGCGCGTTCAAAGTAGCACTCCACCGGATAGTCGGCACCGTCGGGCTGCGACACCTTGAGCTTTTCGCCCAGCCGCATCATGGACATGAGCGCGCGGTGGTGGTTGGGGAAGGCCTTGAGCGTGTAGTTCAGATCCCCTGCGACCGCTGCCGAGGACTTGCCCCCCACCAAACTCTCGACCTGGGGCGTGAAGTGGAACTGCTCCACCAGCGCCAGTTTCTGTTTCTGGGTGTGGTAGTCGAACGGGCCGAAGTGGTTTTCCAGCGGGCCGCATACCGGTGCGGCGCTCTGCGCCATGGCGCTGCCGATGGTCAGGCCCGTAGCCGCAGCAAGGGCGGCAAGGGATCGGGCCACGGTGAGAGGGGACGCGCTGTTGCGCAGCAAATGTTTCATGGCGCGGTGGAGTGGTTAAACAACCGTCATTAGATTCAGCGCGCACGCCTTGCCCCTTGCGAAACAGCAAGCCCCCACGCCACGACAAAAATAGACTTTGCCGCAACGACCATGGCAATCCCTTTCTGGCACCGACTCCGCACGCTCGTTCGTGAGCTGGGCGTCACCACGGCCATGGTGTACCTGCTGGACCGTTTGCTGCGTGGCATTCATCCCGGCAGCCACATCAGCTATTACCGGTTCGTGGCGCAGCCGCTGCGCCAGACCCCCAGGCTGCCTGCGCACCGCGGCAAGGGTTTCGCGTTTGGCCTGCTGCAGGAAGTTGCGCCGGTGCTCGCAGCGCTGGGGCGCCCGGCGCAGGTGTTGGCCGCGCGTTTTGCCCAGGGTGCGCAATGTCTTGTGGCAAGCAAGGGCCAGGACCTGGCGGGCTGTATCTGGTTTGTGCCCGGCGTGTACCACGAAGACGAGGTGCGCGTGGACTATGTGCTGCCAGCCACGGGCGAGTGCGTCTGGGACTTCGACGTCTTTGTGGCCCCCTCGGAGCGGCTCGGGTTTTTGTTTGCGCGCCAGTGGGATGCGTTTGACGCCTTGCTCTACCCGCTGGGGGTGCGCTATTCGGTGAGCCGCATCAACGCCTTTAACCAGCGCTCGCTGGCATCGCACCTGGGGCTGGGTGCGCGCGACTGCGGCTGGGCGCTGTTTGTCTGTCTGGGCCAACTGCAGTGGATGTTGTCGAGCCTGCCTCCGTACGTCGCCCTGGGAGGGCGACCGCAACTGCGCTTTCGCATCTCATGAGGCGTCCTGCTCGGGGCGGTACAAACCTCTGCGCAAGGTCAGCTCGGTAGCCAGGGCGCGCAGGTCTGCGCTGGAGAAGGTATGGTCGGCCTCGGGCACGTCATGGCGCACCAGTTGCGGATGCGTCAGGGCGTGCTTCCAGGCGGGGTCGATGCGGGTTAGCTCCAGGAATTCCTTGGCCACGTAGTCGTCGCCGCTGAGCAGCAAAAATATCCTGCCCGAAAAGGCATCCCACGCGCGCGCCATGCGCTGCTGGTAGCTGCTGGGCGTGGCCGCATCGCGCTTGCCGCTCACGGCCATGAAGACGCTGCCCACAAATTCTCCCAGTGCATTCCAGCGCACACCGCCGCGCAGCAGCTTGAGCCAAAATCCCGCGCGCATCAAGCGGTACAGGTAGTAGTGCTTGACCTGGGTGCGCGCCAGGCTTGCCTCGCAGCGTACCCAGGGGTTGACCAGGCACAGTGCGCCCACGCGCGCATCGAGGCTGTCAAAGCAGTAGAGCAGGGCGGCTGAGGCACCATCGCACAAGCCCCACAACGCGACCTGGGTCACGCCGGGTACACGCGCACACAGAGCGTCGATGGCCGCGCCAATGTCATCGCTTGCACCTTGAAAGTCGCGCTGCTCGCCCTCGCTGTCGCCCATGCCACGGTAGTCAAAGCGCAGCACTGCAAAACCTGCGGCCGCCAACGCGCGTGCCATCAGCACAAATTGCCGGTGGCTGCCGACCCGGTACTGCGGCCCGCCCACAACCACAACCACCCCGGTCGGCCCGGGCGATTGCGGGCGCGCCAGGATGCCGAGCAAGTGATTGCCGGCACAGGAAAACGCAGCAACTTCTTCGGTGTAGTTCATGGAGCCTGCGCGCTCAGTGCGGCCGTGGTTGCGGCCAGCAGTTCGGGCGCATCGACCATTTCGCCCGATTGCCAAAACGCGGGCCCCGGCACCGCGTGGCGTTGCAGGTGCCCTGTGGCCTGCTCCCAGGCTTCAAGCATGGCGCTGGGCAGCGCGCTCAAGCGGGGAGGCTCCTGCGCCGAGACCTCAAACCACTCCACCCGCCGTGGCGCTGCATTGCCCGGCGGCGGCGCAAGCGCCTGGTTTTGCAAGCCCAGGGCGAGTTCTGCAGACAGCGTGTAGCCAGCGACCTCCACCGACTGCCCCTGCACGAGTTGCTCGCGCAAAGCGCCCATGACCCCTTGGGCCTGGCCATTGCGCATATCGGCAGCCAGTTTGAGCCGCAGAAACTGTTGCAGCAGTACCTTGCCCGAGGCCGGGGGCTGCCAGAACAGGAAATTGCAGGTCTCATCGAGTTGCG
>CAIPBW010000183.1 GCA_903863395.1 uncultured beta proteobacterium | reverse complement strand
TGGTGTACGCGCCGCGCGGCGCGGATGTCGCGCACCACCTGTTCGTCCTCGCTCCATGCGCTGCCCGGGGCGTCGTAGTCGGCCTCGAAGCTGCGCGGCATGAACTCGTTGTAGGCCAGCAGCGCGATGCGCACGCCCTTGGGGTCGATCATCAGCGGCGTATGCGCCTGCGCCAGATTCAGGCCGCCACCCACCTGCGACAGGCCGGCCTTTTGGAGCAGGCCCAGCATTTCGGCAAAGGCTTCGCGCCCGAAATCGCCCGAATGGTTGTTGGCCAGCGCCAGCGCGTCAAAGTGGCGCTTGAGCACCGGCAGCACCCGCGGGTCGGCGCGAAAGGTGTAGTTCTTCTCGCCCGCCGAGCCGCTGATGGCCACCACGCACTCCAGGTTGGCCAGGCGAATATCGGCCTTGGCAAAGAAGCCGGCAAAGTCGGCAAACGGGTCGCCGCCGCGTGAAATCAGCGCACCGGCCGAATCGTCGAGCACGATGTCGCCGCCAAAAACCAGCGTCACCGGGCTGCTGCCTTGCGCCTGTGAGAGCGTGCCTACGCAGGCCAGACAGAGCGCGCTCAGGCAGCGGCGCAGCGCGGCCCTCATGGGTTCACCCCCTGCAGGGTGCAGGTGTAGTGCAGCTCGCGCTCCACCACGCCCGCGTACACGTACTGCTCGCCGGTCAGGCTGTAGGGCTGGTCCGTTACCCGAAACGGCGGCAGGTACTTGGCCTGTTGCACCAGTACCGGCTGGCGTTTGGTATCGACGTAGGCGTAGAGCACGATGTAGTCAATACGCGCGGTCTCACCCACCATGATCGCCTTGAAGCGAAAGCGCCCGCCTATGTCCACCGAGGGCACGGGGTAGGGGTCGCTCACCACCTGGGCTTCGACCACATGGGTGCTGCCTGCGTATTCGACCAGACAGTGCAGCAGCGGTGCGGCCCAGGCGGTAGGCACGAGGGCCAGCGTAGCGCAGACGAGTGCAAAGCGCGCCAACGCGCGGGGGTTCAGGCGTAGGTAATCCATGACGCATATTCTGCGTCATCCAGATGCGGCAGCGTGTTGTAGGTCAATAGCATGTGGCGCTTGGGCGTGAACACAAACTCAGTCACGGCGCTGTTGCGGATGCGCATATTGAGCTCAATCGTGGTCTCAGGCGCCAGGCCCAGCACATGGCCTACCGCCGTGGCAATCGGGCCGCCACTGCTGACCAGCAGCACATTGCCGCTGTGCTGCTTGCGCACGTGCTCCAGCGCGCTGCTCACGCCGTGCACAAAGGCGTTGTAGCTGGGCATGCCGCGCGGGCTGACCACGCCGTTCATCCACTGCGTGAGCGCGTCGCGCAGCAGCCGGAAGTGTTGCTTGTAGCCCTCGGGCGAGTCCGGGCGCGCGAGCGGTTGCGTCTGGATAGCAGTAATCAGCGCCTCGCTGTCGTATTCATTCAGGCCTTCCCACAGCAGCGGCTGCAACTGCAGGTTGGCACCCTGCGCCAGAGCCTGCCAGCTTTGCGCGTGGCGCTTGAGTGTGCCGGTGAGCACGGCGTCAAATTGCAAACCCTTGCGCGCAAAATACTCGCCCAGTCGCTGGCACTGGCGCGTGCCCAGGTCACTGAGTTGGTCGTAATCATCCGCTCCAAACGAAGCCTGCCCGTGGCGCACCAGATAAAGATTTCCCATGCCCGCAATCTAAGCCCAGAACCCGTTTGGCCTTGTCAATCGAGCGACAGCAAGGCGGGAAAACCAGAGCTATGCCAGCATGGATTGCCGCGCTTCGCTCGCAATGACAGCCTTTCTGCATCGCGGGGGCTCCACCTTCGGTCACCGCGAAGCCGCCACTTCCCGGCATCCCTGGGCGCGCCCACCTCAGTCATTGCGGTGCGCTCCTGCCACCGTCCCCGCGAGGCCACGCCCTCACCTCGTCATCGCGAGGCCGTCAGGCCGTGGCGATCCATGGCTTGGGCTGGCTATGGTGTGCGCAGCACTTGCGCAAACACGGCGCTGTCGACGTTGCCGCCGGTGAGTGCCAGGCCCACGGTCTGGCCGCGCAGGCTGGTGCGCTCTTGCATGGCGGCGGCAAAGGCCGCGGCTCCTGCGCCTTCGGCCACGTTGTGGGTGCAGGCAAACAGGTCGCGCATGGCCTGGGCCACTTCGGCGTCGCTCACTTGCACGATGTGGTCAAGCTCGCCCTGCAGGATGGCGAGCGCCTGCGCGTCGGCGATACGGCAGGCCATGCCGTCGGCCAGCTGCGTGGTCACGGGGGCTTCTATCACGTGGCCTGCGGCCAGCGAGTCGGCGTAGGTGGTGGCGTGGGCGCTGACCACGCCGACAATGCGCGCCCTGGCGCCCAGCGCGCGCCGCGCGGCAATCGCAGCGCAGGCCCCAGAGCCCTGGCCGATGGGCACGTACACCACGTCAAGCTGCGGCACGGCTTTGAAAAACTCCCACCAGTAGGTGGCCACGCCGCGCAGCAAGTCGGGGTGAAAGCTCGGCACCATGTGCGCCTGGCGCTCGGTGGCCAACTGCATGGCGTATTCACGGCTTTCCTGAAAATCCGCGCCGTGCTCGACCAGTTTCACGCCCAGGGCGCGCATGGCGGCGTTTTTCTCCAGCGAGTTGCCGTGCGGCACGACGATGGTGCAGCGCACGCCGTGCGCGCGTGCCGCCCAGCCGATGCTCTGGCCGTGGTTGCCGCGCGTGGCGCTGATCACCTCGGCAGGCAGGGTGCCGCGCTTGGCCAGTTGATCAAAGTAGGTCAGGCCGCCACGGATCTTGAACGCCCCCACCGGCGTGTGGTTCTCGTGCTTGACCCAGCAGGCGCTGCCAAGCTTTTCGCCCAGCAGGCCCCAGGCGTATTGCGGCGTGGCGGCAAAGGCGCGGTACACCACTTGCGCGGCGGCCTCGATCTGGTGGAGTGTGGGTAGCGTCATGGTCTTGGGGCAGGTGCTTCAGGCGCGCTGCTGTTCGCGGATCGCGTCTGCCAGGGCGGCCACGCCGCGCTGGATTTCTTCGACGCTGGGCGTCACAAACGACAGGCGCATGGTGCGCGGGTCGGCGTGGTTGGCGTAAAACGGCGCACCCGGAACAAAGGCTACGCCCTTGGCGACGGCGTGCGGCAGCAAATCGACGGCGTTCATGCCGGCGGGCAGGCGTGCCCACAGGAACATGCCGCCCGCGGGGGTGTTCCAGGTGAGCGATTGTTCGGGCGCTTTGGCGGCGTCGGGGAAGTGTTGGGCCAGCGCCTGCAGCATGGCGTCGCGCTGCGCGTGGTAGAGCGCGCGGATGGTGGGTACGTGGCGCTCCAGGAAACCGTCTTGCATCACGGCGTGGATCAGCCGCTGGTTGAAGCCCGGGCTGTGCAGGTCGGCCGCCTGCTTGGCTTGCAGCAGCTTGGGGTAGACCGCAGCGGGCGCCACGATGAAGCCCAGGCGCAGGCCCGGCGCGAGCACCTTGGAGAACGAGCCCAGATAGATGCCGCCTTCGGGGTTGCGCGCGGTCAGCGGTGCAGGCGGCGGCGTGTCAAACCACAGGTCGCCATAGGGGTTGTCTTCGATCAGCGGCAAGCCACTTTGCGCCGCCTGGGCGCTCAGCGCCGCGCGCCGTGGTTCGGTCATGCTGCGCCCGGTGGGGTTCTGGAAGTTGGGCAGTACATAGAGAAAGCGCGCGCCACTCGAATGCGCTGCCAGGTCGGCCAGGTCCACGCCGTCGTCATCGCTGGCCACGCCCACCACCTCGGGCTCCATCGGTGTGAACGCCATCACGGCCCCCAGGTAGGTGGGCGACTCCACCAGAATGCGGCTGCCCGCGTCGATCAGCACCTTGGCCACCAGGTCCAGCCCCTGCTGCGAGCCGGTGGTGATCAGGATCTGACTGGGCTCCACCTTCCAGGGCACACCGGCAGCGCGCGACTGCTCTGCCAGCGACGCGGCCACCATCTCGCGCAGCGGGCCAAAGCCTTCGCTCGCGGCGTACTGCAGCGCTCCGGCCGGGTCGTCCTGCAGCACCTTGGCGCAGGCTTGGCGAAACTCGGGCACAGGGAAGGTCTTGCTCGAAGGCAGGCCGCCAGCAAAGCTGATGATGCCGGGACGCTCGGTGACCTTGAGGATTTCGCGGATCACCGAGGGGTTCATCTTGGCGGTGCGTGCGGCCAGGCTCCAGGGGGTGGCGGGGGTGTTCATGGTGGTTATCGTGTGTTCGGGGTGGTGATCATAGTGTGGCCATCCAGGCGGCCGTGGCCACCAGGATCGCGGCCATGCAGCGGTTGAACCAGCGCAGGCGCGCACCCGTAGCCTGCGCGTTGACGTAGGGGCCCGCAAGCCAATGGCGCAGCAGCGAGCCGATCAGCGCATAGGTCAGGTTGCTGCACAGGCCAAACGCCAGCAGCACCGGCAGCACGATAGCCAGGCGCGCCAGCGCGTCGTCGCGGCCTGCGATCCAGCCCGCCACCACGGTCAGGGCCAGCATCCAGGCCTTGATGTTGAGAAACTGCAGCGCCACGCCTTGCAAAAAAGTGACCTGGAGGGCGTTGGCGTTGGCTTGCGTCAGCGTGCTGCTGCGCGCCAGCCGCCAGGCCAGCCACAGCAGGTAGCCGATGCCCGTGGCCTGAATCGCGCCGCGCAAGAAGGGCGCTGCCACCACCAGCGCGCCCACGCCCCCCGCGCATAGCGCAAACAGCAGCCCCCAGCCCACCGGAACTGCCAGGATGAAGCGCAGCGCGCGGCGCAGCCCCAGATTGGCGGCGAGCGCCGTGGACAGGGTGGTGTTGGGTCCGGGCGTAAAGCTGGTGGCGGTACACAGCACCAGCAGCGCCGTGAATTCGGAGGCTTGCATGCCCCCGACTGTAGCGTGTGCTGCGGCGTGCGCGGCTTAACTGATGTAGTTGAACAGCGAGAGCTTTTGCACTTGTGCGTACGACTGCAGCGCGGCCTGGTAGCCGGTTTGCTGGCTCTGCAGGGCGGAGATGCCTTTGACCATGTCCATGTCTTCGGCGCGCGAGCGGTCGGCTTCCATCTGGATGCTGCGTGCGTCCTGGTTGGAGGTGATGCGGTCGGCGCGGTTGAGCAACTCACCGGCTTGGCCGCGCACTGCCAGTACCTTTTGCAGGCCGATGTCGATGTTGTTGACTGCCTGGCCGATGGCTTGGATGGCGGCGTTGCTGTTGCTGGCGCTGCCAATGTCGCGGATGGCGTTGTCAATCACGCTGAAGATGCTGGGGCTGGGTGCCACGTTCAGC
>CAIPBW010000182.1 GCA_903863395.1 uncultured beta proteobacterium | reverse complement strand
TGAAAGGGTAGCAACGTGGCAAGTGTAAATGTCAACAGTCTTTGCGTGCATTTCGGCGGAAACGAGGTCATCTCAAACCTCGACCTCGAGGTGATGGAAGGAGAATTTCTGGTTTTGCTCGGTCCATCCGGGTGTGGCAAATCAACCTTGTTACATAGCATTGCCGGTTTGATCGAAATTGCCGGTGGTTCAATTGAAATCGGCGGCCAAGACATGACGCAGGCTGAACCCAGCGAACGTGGCATCGGCATGGTGTTTCAGTCATACGCGCTCTACCCAAACATGACCGTGGAGCGCAATATGTCGTTTGGTTTGCGCGTCGCCGGCACGCCCAAGGCCGAGATCGAACGACGTGTAGCGCGTACTGCAGACATGCTGCAACTCCAACCGC
This sequence comes from uncultured beta proteobacterium, assembly GCA_903863395.1. GTDB lineage: Bacteria > Pseudomonadota > Gammaproteobacteria > Burkholderiales > Burkholderiaceae_C > Allorhodoferax. Next base: position 12,212 of record CAIPBW010000182.1, on the reverse strand, counting down.
TGCTTGAACGCAAGCCCTCGCAATTGTCAGGAGGTCAACGCCAGCGCGTGGCGATCGGGCGTGCGCTGGTGCGTCAAGCTGATGTCTTTCTGTTTGACGAACCACTTTCCAATCTGGATGCCAAGCTCCGGGGTGAACTTCGCCGCGAACTCAAACTGCTGCACAAGTCATTGGGGTCTACCATGATTTATGTAACCCATGACCAAGTAGAAGCCATGACGCTGGCAAGCCGCATCGTGATTATGCGTAGCGGCAAGATTCAGCAGATCGGCGCTCCTTCCGAAGTATATGAGAGACCCGGAAACTTGTTCGTAGCGGGATTCATTGGCGCACCGTGTATGAACTTTCTACATGGGGTATTGCGCTCCGACCATAGTGGCTACTCGTTGGCCTGCTCAGGGGTCGCATTGGATATCGAATCCTATGGATTTCTGGCACCCCCTGTGAATGAAATGGGCGTCATTTTGGGTATCCGCCCAGAAGACCTGCGCATTCACGAGGGTGGGGCGTTACGCGCAATCGTGTCACTGATTGAACCCATGGGCGCACACTATGTCGTGTGGCTGGATTTCGGAGGAAATCCGTTGTCCTGCATCATTGCAGGCGCTTTGCATTTCAAGGTGGATGCAGAAGTGCAGTTTTCGATCGACGTAGGTCGTATTTCACTGTTTGACCGTGAGTCAGAGCAAAGACTGTAGTTTGCATGAACTGCACATGAAGAACGCCAATATCCCGCGCCATGTACATTCGCTCCTGCTGATTGCAATGCTGGTCCCCGCCTGCAGTACTGGCGGAGAGACACTCGCCGCAGGGACAACTTTGAGCGGTCGAGGGCCCTTGGTCGAGGCTTGGGTGACAACCGGTGACAAGACCCGCTTGCTGGCACATGAGGAGGGATCTTCATTCGGAACCGGCACGGCTCTAGATCTCAACATTGAAGTGGACGACCGTGTGCGTTACCAAACGATGGTGGGTTTTGGGGCATCACTCACCGACGCATCCGCTTGGCTCATTCAGAACCGGATGTCAGAAGGGCAGCGCAATGCGCTGATGCAGGAACTGTATGGGCACAGCGGCAACGGCGTCGGATTCAATTTCGCCCGACTGGCCATCGGATCTTCTGATTTTTCACGGAGCCATTATTCGTTTGACGACCGCCCAAGCGGCGAGTCCGATATGACGCTCACACACTTCTCCATAGAACCCAACCGCGCTGATGTGCTTCCCGTCATCAAACACGCATTAGCCGTCAATTCTGATCTGCAGATCATGGCTTCCCCCTGGAGTGCGCCGGCCTGGATGAAATCCAGCGGCAGTCTGATCAAGGGCACGCTCAAGCAGGATATGTATGGAGTATTTTCCGACTACCTTGTGCGCTATGTCGAGGCCTATGCAGCTGAAGGCATACCGATCTTCGCGCTGACAGTTCAGAATGAACCTCACTTTGAGCCCGACGATTACCCAGGCATGCGCCTCGATCCCGCCATGCGCGCCCGCCTCGACGGCCAATTTCTTGGCCCAAGATTGACACAGCGCGGCCTGACCACTCAAATCATCGAATGGGATCACAACTGGGACGAACCTTCTTCGCCAATGGCCGTATTGTCGGATCCAGAGGCCAGCCGCTATGTGTCTGGCGTCGGTTGGCACTGCTACGCCTCTGAAGCGTTGCTTTCAAACCAATCGGTGGTACATCAAGCTTATCCTGGCAAAGATGTCTGGGCCACTGAATGTTCCGGTGGCGAATGGAAACCGAATTGGTCCGAAACTCTTCCATGGATGGTACGCAACATTGTCATCGGAAGCACACGTCACTGGGCGCGTGGGGTTCTGATGTGGAACCTTGCCCTGGATGAAAGTCACGGCCCCCATTTGGGTGGCTGCAGAGACTGTCGTGGCGTGGTAACCATCAACTCGCAGACCGGTGCAGTTACTCGCAATCTCGAGTATTACGCACTTGCGCATGCAAGCAAATTTGTGCGGCCTGGCGCACAACGCATTGACTCATCCACAACCAGCAGTGACCTGCAGACCGTTGCCTTTCGCAACGCAGATGACGGCTCCATAGTACTAATCGTGTGCAATTCGGAAAGCTCGCAACGGGTCTTTACCACGCGCAACGGCGGAAAAGTGTTTGAATATACGCTGCCGCGTGAGAGCGTCGCAACCTTTGTGTGGAAGCCGGACGAAGTGCTGCATTCCGAGCGATAAGCCCTTCGCAAGCGATGCTGGATATAGCCATGTCCTTCTGGAATCGGCGTAAATTTCTTCAAACCTTAGGCACCAAGGCGGTACAAGGCTCCGCGCTCTTATCAGCGGTTCCATTGCTCGTCCGCAATGCTGCAGCGGTGCAGCCGTATCGCAACACGGGCTCCATTGAAGATGTGGCTCACATCGTCGTGCTCACGCAAGAAAACCGTTCCTTTGACCACTACTTCGGAGCACTTCGCGGAGTTTGCGGCTTTTCGGACCGGTTTGCGCACCCTGTTGCGGGAATAACAGGTTCAGGCAACCGCACCGTGATGCATCAGCCGCGTATCTCCGGAAGCGGTTCATTGGGAAGAACTGTGCAGCCCTTTCATTTGGACACGCAAAATGACTTCTCCCTCATGCGCGGTGAAGGCACCAAGCATAGCTGGAGCGATGCACAACTTGCCTGGGACCATGGGCGCATGGCTAACTGGTCTCTAATGAAGGGCGAACATGCGATGGGCTACTACACGCGTGCTGATCTGCCGTTTCATTACGCCCTTGCCGATGCCTTTACGGTGTGCGACGCCTACCACTGCTCTTTTCAGGGTGGCACAAACACGAATCGGCTATTCTTGTGGACAGGGACCAACGATCCATTCGGACTGAACAATGGTCCGTCCATCTATAACGATCTTGACTCTTTAGTCGCCAAGCCGGGAGTTCCGTCCTACACTTGGACCACATATGCCGAGCGCCTCCAAGCCGCAGGTGTCACTTGGCAGGTATACCAAGACTTTGCCGACAACTACGAAGACAACCCACTAGTAGGGTTTCAGGTATTTCGAGAAGCACAGCACAGTAATTCGGGGACATCTGGTCAGCTCAGAGAGCGGGGCATGAGCACATGCGACCTAGCACAACTCAAAGCAGATGTAATGGCAGATAAATTGCCGCAAGTGAGCTGGATAGTGGCGGACGCAGTGAGTTCAGAACACCCCGAGGTCTCCAGTCCGGCGCAGGGCGCACACTATGAAGCACGCGTTCTCGATGCACTGACGGCCAACACGGAGGTATGGCGCCGCACCGTGCTGATTATCAACTTTGACGAAAATGATGGCTACTTTGACCACGTTGCACCTCCAGCCCCGCCGTCGGTCTTGTATTGGCACACCGATCCCGCTGCCAGAAGGTACGCGGGTATGTCCACCGTAAGCACCGAGGGGGAATATCACGAAGTGCTTCCCGCCTATCACGACAATGCTGAAGAGCGGCAGAGACTTCACCTCCCCTACGGACTTGGTCCACGCGTTCCCATGTTGGTAATCTCGCCTTGGAGTCGTGGCGGATGGGTAAATTCGCAGGTGTTTGACCATACTTCGGTGATTCGCTTTATTGAACGCCGCTTTGGCGTCGAGGAACCCAATATTTCTCCCTGGCGACGTGCGGTTTGCGGTGATCTGACGAGTGCTTTTGACTTTTCGAACACCGATCACTGTGCAATGCCACCACTACCTCCGACACTTGAGATGTCGCAGCGTGCTGCGGGCCTGCAGCGCCGCGTGCTTGCCATGGCCCCGGCACGGTCGGTGCCACCGATCCAGGAGTCCGGCCGGCGCCCCTCACGCGCACTACCTTACGAACTCCATGTGCATTGTCGATGTCAACATGCAACCAATACGGTTGCGCTCAAATTCGTCAACACCGGATCGGTGGGAGCAGTATTTCATGTTGTTGACAAGCTCCATCTCACGCAAGTTCCGCGGCGATACACCGTCGAAAGTTCCAACGAACTAGTTGACTCCTGGCCGGCAACCTCGCGGGGTGACTACGATCTGTGGGTGCTGGGCCCCAATGGCTTTCACCGTCATTGCACCGGGCGGCTGAATTCTGCGCAGATCGTGCAAGCAGAACCAGAGATTGAAGTCCACTATGACTTGGAGGGTCTCTCACTCGACGTGCGCCTGCACAATACCGGCAACGCACCATGCAGATTCAGGTTTCGCACCAACGCCTACCTGCCAACCAGCACCTGGCATCACCTTGTTGGCGCCGGAAAACAGGTCACTCAAAGGCTTGATCTGCTCCCCACCCATGGGTGGTACGACTGCTGCATTGGCGTGCAAGCGCAATCAACATTCCTGCGACGTATAGCCGGTAGGATGGAGACAGGCGTGCACTCGATCAGCGCGCCTTACGCAGCCACCACTGGAAAGCATTAAGTGCTTGACCACACTTCTTTTGGTAAACCACCATGAACTTGACACGCTCTGACATTTGCAACTATCGACAAATGTCACACACGGCTTTTCTTGTCCTGCTCCTTATGGTTTCGACATTTTCTGCCTACGCCTTCGACATGCAATCGCACCGGGGAGGTCGGGGTCTGCTGCCGGAAAACACGTTGGCCGCCTTTGAAAATGCGATTCGCATGGGCACCACAACATTGGAATTGGACCTTGCAATAACCGCTGACGGCATTCCCGTCATTTCACACGATGCTGCTCTAAACCCGGCGTTAACCCGCGACGCAACCGGACATTGGTTATCAGAACAAGGGCCGCTGATCAAGACACTGACTCTCGCTGAAGTGCAAAGCTTTGATGTTGGACGTTTGAATCCAGCGCATTGGTACGCCAGGGAATTTCCAATGCAGCGCGCCCGGGACGGCCAACGCATTCCGACGCTTGCGTCACTATTCAAGCTGGCCAATGACCTGGGCGCCAAGGACGTCCATTTCGATATCGAAACCAAGATCAACCCCCACCGTCCAGACGACACCCTCTCACCGCAGGCATTCGTCGAATCGCTGCTGGGGGTGGTTCGCGAAGCAGGGATGTCCAAGCGGGTGATGGTGCAAAGCTTTGATTGGCGCACGCTGGAGTTTCTGCACAAACTGGCTCCTGAAATCCGGACTATGTACCTTACCGTCGAGAGCGTAGACTTCAACACGGTGAAAGACAGTGCCTGGACGGCCGGGCACAAAATCGAGAACTTTCATGGCAGCGTGCCCAATATGATTCGCACCTCCGCGGGCACATCGGAAGGCGTGATCTGGGCACCCCATTACAAGTACCTCACTCCTGATCTGGTCGAGGTCGCGCATACGCTGGGGATGCAGGTGATCCCTTGGACTGTGAACGACAACTTTCGAATGGAGCAACTGATCGACTGGAAGGTCGATGGCATCATCAGCGACTACCCGGATCGTTTGCGTCAAGCCATGGCCAGCAAAGCGATAGCACTGCCAAGTTGGAATCCTGAACTGCAAATGCTGCACGTTGACCAGATGAGATGGGTTAGGGCAGATGGAAAACCTGTCGCACTTAAGGGGGTGAATCTGGGAAATTGGCTTTTGCCCGAGTTCTGGATGATGGGATATCCCGAGAACACCGATGTCAATGACCAGTGCTCGCTTGAGGTAGTTTTGGATCGGAGATTTGGGTTCGCCACACGCGAACGCCTGATCAAGTTGCACCGAGATAACTGGATGACGGATCGGGACTGGGACTTGATACCGCAATTCGGACTCAACTTGGTGCGCGTGCCGTTCATCTGGAGTTTGATTGAAGACGAGAAAAGTCCACGCCACCTTCGCGCTGATGCATGGCATTATTTGGATAGTGCCATCGAGCAGGCTGAGCGGCGTGGTCTCTATGTCGTGCTGGACCTGCATGGTGCCGTAGGGTCTCAGGGCACCGAGCATCACAGCGGATGTGCTGGAAGAAACCAATATTGGTCCAACAGGGACTTTCAGGAGCGCACGCGATGGCTGTGGCGGGAAATTGCTGCTCGCTACAAAAATCGCGCGTCTGTTGCCGCCTATGACCTACTCAATGAGCCCTGGGGAGCCAGCGCAGAAGAATTGGCCTCGGTCATACAAACACTGTATGCAGACATTCGTGCCATTGATTCCAATCACATCATCTTGTTGCCAGACCACCCCAAAGGCATAGCCGCCTACGGAAATCCATCTGATCATGGCATGCAAAACGTCGCGTTCGAAATTCATCCCTACCCTGGTTTTTTTGGCTGGGCGCAACCATCCATGGAAGTCCATCGAGATTGGCTGCGATGCCTGCCAAAAGGCGGTGGCGTGTGTGAATGGCAGGCACGGATTGCCAATTTGAATACTGCACTTTACGTCGGTGAATTCCAGCCATGGGCTGATCTGGAGCCAGGATTGAGCGGGCAAATCACACGGGTGACTTTCGACAGATATGCCGAACTGGGTTGGGCAAGTTCAGCCTGGGCCTACAAGAAGTTAAGTCGTACCGGTGGTCATGCATCTGTGAATTGGGGCCTAGTAACCAATGCAAAAAGCGCTCCGGTTCCCATCCTCAACTTCAAACGCGCAAGTCTGACCGCCATTGAAAACCTCTTTCAGTCTTTCGGGAAAATGCCTTATCAGATTAATGCGCCAGTGATGCAATGGATGAACAGTGCAACACCTCCAACCCCATTTGACATCACCAGCCCAAGAGCTGCCGGCGCGCCCACCCGGCCTTGACGCGCCATGAAGAAACATAGGCTCCGGATAACAGCTGCGCGCCCTCCAACAGACATACGCTGCCGATCTTCGCTTTGGCATTACCGAGCTACCTAGCCAATGACAACCACCGAAATATTTCTCATTGCCATGGTGATCATTTTCACCGTGCCCTACCTGATTTGGCGACTGGGCCGAACCGACCACTTCGCGCCTCTTGTTGTGATTCAGATTCTCACAGGCATCCTGTTGGGGCCGGGCGCACTCGGCGCACTATTTCCTGAGTACTACCTGTTTGTCTTTAACCCGACCGTCATCCAGTCACTTAACGGTGTTGCGTGGTGGGCCGTGATGCTATTTGTCATGATTGCCGGCATTGAACTCGACATAAGCCAGGCTTGGGAGTACCGGCGTGAAAGCGGCATCACTGCGGGCCTGGCGCTGGGTGTCCCCATGGTAACTGGCGGTATGGCAGCGGCTGCAATGGTGTTGTTTGACGGTTGGATCGGTGCTGCTGCTCAGCCTTGGCAATTTATCGTGGGGGTCGGAATGGCATGTGCTGTTACAGCATTGCCCATCCTTATTCTGCTAATGGAAAAGCTCGATATTCTGCGTCAGCCGCTGGGTCAGCGCATTCTGCGCTATGCGAGCGTTGATGACGTAGCCATATGGGGCGTTCTGGCGGTGATACTTCTGGATGCTGCCCGCATGGGGCGCCAGCTGGGGTTCTTGCTGGGATTTGCACTGGTCGCCTTGCTCTATCGCAGACTCATGGTACGACTCAATGAGCGCGATCGATGGTTCGTATGCCTGATTTGGCTGGCAGCATGCGGATTTTTTGCCGATTGGGCAGGACTGCATTTCATGGTCGGCGCGTTTCTCGCTGGTGCCGTAATGGATTCACATTGGTTCAATCAAGAGAAAGTGGACTTGCTGCGCCACCACGTGCTGCTGATCATCATGCCGGTCTTCTTCCTCAGCACAGGTTTGCGAACCAACTGGAACGCTGGTGGTGGTGCCGTGCTTGCCGCGGCAGCAGTGTTGCTTGTTGCGTCGGTGGCGGGCAAGCTCTTGGGTGTTCGGTTGGCAGGTCGGATTCTGAAATGGCCTCCAGGCGAGGCCGGTGTCATCGGTTGGTTGTTGCAGACCAAGGCCCTGATCATGATTATTTTCGTAAGTATTCTCTTAGACAGAGACATCATTACTCGCTCGACCTTTACATCCCTGTTACTGATGGCCGTTGCAAGCACGATGCTGACCGTTCCGATGGTCCACCCCCGGTTGCAAAGGCTAAAAGTCCTTGGGCACGTGACCCTGACCCAAGAGGACTAAACGCTCAAATGTAAGGAGTACATATGGGGACAGAGCCCACTTGCACTCTTGCTACACAAACGCTTGCCCATATCCCAAACGGGTGAATCCCGTCATTGGTTGCAGGCACACCAAACCGGTCGGATCAGTGCCGGAAGTGGCGCACGCCGCTGAACACCATGGCCACGCCGCGTTCGTTGGCGGCGGCAATTACCTCTTCGTCGCGCATTGAGCCGCCGGGCTGGATGATGCAGCTCGCGCCCGCGTCCACCACCACGTCGAGGCCGTCGCGGAACGGGAAGAAGGCGTCGCTGGCCACCGCGGTGTCGGCCAATGACAGGCCGGCGTGCTGTGCCTTGATGCTGGCAATGCGCGCCGAGTCCAGGCGGCTCATCTGACCCGCGCCCACGCCCATGGTCATGCCACCGGCGCAAAACACAATGGCGTTGGACTTGACGTATTTGGCCACCTTCCAGGCAAACAGCAGGTCTTGCAATTGCGCCGGTGTGGGCTGCTTGACGGTGACCACCTTGAGGTCCGCCAGCGTGAGTTCGTGGTTGTCGGCGGTTTGCACCAGCAGGCCCGAGCCCACACGCTTGGTGTCGAGCGCATTGCGCGCCACACCACCTGCGGGCAGGTCGATTTGCAGGATGCGCACGTTGACCTTGCTCTTGAATACGGCCAGCGCTTCGGGCGAGTAGCCGGGGGCCATCAGCACTTCGACAAACTGCTTGGAGATCTGCAGCGCGGCGCCCTCGTCGAGCGTGCAGTTCAGGGCGATGATGCCGCCAAAGGCCGAGGTGGGGTCGGTCTTGAATGCCTTGCTGTAGGCATCCAGCGCGTCGGCACCCACGGCCACGCCGCAGGGGTTGGCGTGCTTGACGATGACGCAGGCCGCGCCATCGCGCGCCGGCTCGAAGCTCTTGACGCATTCCCACGCGGCGTCGGCGTCGGCAATGTTGTTGTAGCTCAGCTCCTTGCCCTGCAGTTGGCGCGCGGTCACCAGCGAGCCGGGGGCCGGGTACAGGTCGCGGTAGAACGCTGCCAACTGGTGCGGATTTTCACCATAGCGCAGGTCTTGCAGCTTGATGAAGTTGGCGTTTTGCTGCGCCGGAAAGACAGCCTGGGTGCCGTCGTCTTGCACGCACGAGAGGTAGTTGCTGATGGCCGCGTCGTACTGGGCGATGCGGTTGAACGCTGCCACCGACAGGGCGAACTTGGTCTTGGCGCTTACCTGGCCGTTGGCCTTGAGTTCGGCCAGCACACCGGCGTACTGCGCGGCGTCGGTCAGCACGGCAACGTCTTTCCAATTCTTGGCGGCGCTGCGCACCATGGCCGGGCCGCCGATGTCGATGTTCTCGATGGCGTCTTCCAAGGTGCATCCGGGCTTGGCCACGGTGGCTTCAAACGGGTAGAGGTTGACCACCAGCAGGTCGATGGTGTCGATGGCGTGCTCCTTGAGCGCGGCCATGTGCTCGGGCACATCGCGCCGCGCCAGCAGGCCGCCGTGCACGCGCGGGTGCAGGGTCTTGACGCGGCCGTCAAGCATCTCGGGGAACCCCGTCATCTGGGCCACTTCGGTCACGGGCACACCGTTGTCGAGCAGCAGCTTGGCCGTGCCGCCGGTGGAGAGCAGTTTGACGCCCATGGCGTGCAGTGCCTGGGCCAATTCGAGCAGGCCGGTTTTGTCAGAGACAGAAAGTAGTGCGTTCATGGGTAGGTGAGGTAAGTTAAAAAAAGCAGGCTATTGGATGAGCTTGTGTTCGAGCAGCTTCTTGCGCAAGGTGTTGCGGTTGAGCCCGAGCCACTGCGCGGCGCGCGACTGGTTGTTGTCGGCCTGGGCCAGCACCACTTCCAGCAGGGGTTTCTCCACCACCCGCACCATCATGTCGTGCATGCCGGTGGGTTCGGTGCCGCGCAGGTCGCGGAAATAGCTCTCCAGGCTATTGCGCACGCATTCTTCGATGAGCTTCTTGCTCATACCACTAACTCCGTCATAGCGTGTCCTTCGTGGGCAGGCGCCACGCTCGCGCACGGCGCGGGCAGGCGGTCCCAACAATCATTCAGGGTGTCAAAAAATTGGTTCACCGCAGCCACTTGGGCTGCGCTTTCCTCCAGCGTATTCATGTGCTTGCGAAACGCTTCGCCGCCGGGCAGGTCGCGCACATACCAGCCAATGTGCTTGCGCGCAGAGCGCACGCCGATGAACTCGCCATACAGGCTGTAGTGGTCGCTCAAGTGCTCGGTCAGCCAGCGCCGCACTTCGCTCACCAGCGGCGGTGCCAGCAGCGTGCCGGTCTCCAGAAAATGTGCGATTTCGCGAAAGATCCAGGGCCGCCCCTGAGCCGCGCGCCCGACCATGATGGCGTCTGCACCGGTGGCGCGCAGCACAGTGCTTGCCTTCTGCGGAGAATCAATATCGCCATTGGCCACCACCGGAATGCGCACCGCGGCCTTGACCTGGGCAATGGTGTCGTACTCGGCGGCGCCCCTGTAGCCCTGCTCGCGCGTGCGCCCATGCACTGCCAGCATCTGCACGCCCGCGCCTTCAAACGCGCGCGCCAGCGCAACGGCGTTCTTGTGGCTCTGGCACCAGCCAGTGCGCATCTTCAGCGTGACCGGCACATTGCGCGGCGCACAGGCCGCCACCACCGCCTGCGCGATGGCCAGTGCCAGCGGTTCGTTTTGCATTAGCGCCGAGCCGGCCCAGGTGTTGCACACCTTCTTGGCCGGGCAGCCCATGTTGATGTCGATGATCTGCGCGCCACGCTCGATGTTGTACACCGCGGCGGCGGCCATCATCTCGGGCGTGGTGCCGGCAATCTGCACGGCAATCGGGCCGGGCTCGCCATCGTGGTTGGCGCGGCGCGTACTCTTGGGCGTGTGCCACAGGTCGGCGCGCGCACTGAGCATCTCACTCACCGCGTAACCCGCCCCCAGGCGCTTGCACAACTGACGAAACGGCCGGTCCGTCACGCCCGCCATGGGTGCAACCAACAAGGAATTCGCCAAAGCAAAGTGGCCGATGTGCATGCGGTTACTGGAGGAGTTGGGGGTGGGGGTGAAGCGCGCTGACGTATGTCGGACTCCATTCTATCTGCCCAAAATTTCAGCAATTGAAATTCAACAGAATTTCAGGAAGAAATTACACTGTGACCATGCCCACCTGGATTCAACAACTGCTTGCCCTGCTCGCGCTGCCCGAGTACAGCTTGACCACGGTATTCGTGGTCTCGTTCATCTCGGCTACGCTGGTGCCGCTGGGCTCCGAGCCGGTGGTATTTGGCCTGATTGAGCTCGACCCCACCATGTTCTGGCCGGTGGTGCTGGTGGCAACGCTGGGCAACACCCTGGGCGGCGCGGTGGACTGGTGGATGGGCTACGGCGCACACCGCGTGGCCGACAAATACGGCAAGTCACCCACCCATGCCCGCGCCCTGGCGTGGCTGGAAAAGCTTGGCCCCAAAGCCTGCCTGCTGGCCTGGCTGCCCGCCGTGGGCGACCCGCTGTGTGCCGTGGCGGGTTGGCTCAAGCTGCCGTTCTGGCCCTGCCTGTTTTACATGACCATCGGCAAGTTCGCCCGCTACACCCTGATGACCGGCGCGCTGATCGGTTTGTTCAAACTTTGGTGAATTTGGTGACGCGCCGTGGCCGCTGCGGCTACGAACTGAACAAGAAGTTCATCACGTCGCCATCCTTGACGACGTAGTCCTTGCCCTCGGCGCGCATCTTGCCCGCGTCCTTGGCACCCTGCTCGCCCTTGTAGGCGATGAAGTCTTCAAAGGCGATGGTCTGGGCGCGGATGTAGCCCTTCTCAAAGTCGGTGTGAATCACGCCAGCGGCCTGCGGGCCGGTGTCGCCCACGTGGATGGTCCAGGCGCGCACTTCCTTCACACCAGCGGTGAAGTAGGTCTGCAGCCCCAGCAGTTTGTAGGCCGAGCGGATCAGCCGGTTCAGGCCGGGCTCGGTTTGGCCAAGTTCTTCCAGAAACATCAAACGGTCTTCGTCGCTCATCTCGGCCATCTCGGCTTCGAGCTTGGCACTGATGGCCACCACCGGCGCGTTTTGCGCCGTGGCATACGCGCTCAGGCGCTCCAGCATGGGGTTGTTGACAAAGCCATCTTCGGCCACGTTGGCCACAAACATGGCCGGTTTGGCCGTGATCAGAAAGAACTGTTGCAACAGCGGCTGCTCCTCCTTGGAAAATTCGATCGAGCGCACT
>CAIPBW010000181.1 GCA_903863395.1 uncultured beta proteobacterium | reverse complement strand
GCAAGACGGCTGACCACGCGCTCGAGCAGCGAGACCAGGTCCACACTGCGCACCGGCTCCGGGCTGGTGCTGCCCTGGCGCAGTTGCAGCAACATCTGGCGCATGCGCTCCAGGGAGTTTTCCACCGTCATCAGCATGTCTTTCTGGAACTCGGGGTTGTCGCCCAGGCGCTTGGCGTTTTTCATCATCAGCGAGAGTTGCGTCACGATGTTCTTGAGGTCGTGCACCACAAAGGCCGACATGCGGTTGAAGGCGTCGAACTTGCGCGCCTCCAATAGCGCCTCGGTGGTCTGCACCTGGGCCAGAAACACCGCCGCCTGCTGGCCCGCAGCCTTGAGCAGATCGTTGACTTCCCAGTTGACCTCCATGCGCGTGCGCGCGCTGGAGAGCACACAAAAGCCCATCAGCACGTCGTCCACCATCAGCGGGATCACCAGCCAGGCGTGCGGCATGTGCGCCAGCCAGTCTGGCAGGGTGAGCTGGCCATAGCGCTCGGGCGCGCTGCGGCGCTCTTCCAGGTTGATGACCCAGGCCTTGTCGGCCAGAAAGCGGCACAGGCTGGAGTCGGCGCGTTCCTTGGCCACGGTAGCGCCCAGGTTCCAGCGTGCGGTTTCGCTGAAATAGTCTTCGTCCGCCTTCTTGGTCCACAACGCGCCGGCCGGGCTTTCGAGCATATTGGCCAGGCCGCGTATGACTTGCTGGCCCACTTCCGGCGCGCCATCGCGCTGCGACAGGGTGTGGGTAAATCGCAGCCACTCCTCGCGGTAGTCAAACTGGTAGTGCAGCAGGTGCTTGCCCAGCAGCACGCGCATGCGCGCCCGGGTGGAGGCCGAAAACGCCAGCACCAGCAAAACGACCAGGCCCAGAAATACCAGGCTTTGCTGCAGCGCCCGACCCCATTCGCCGCCGAAGTAGCGCACGTAGTAGCCCACCGCCGACAGAAACAGCAGATACACCCCCGCAGCCAGCAGTGCGGCGGAATGGAACACCGCGCGGGGAGACAGGCGGATTCTGGCGACCCAGTCGTTGCGCCGCAAGACGGACAGCGCCATCAGCGGCACCACCATGGCGTGCACCGCTGCGCGGATGCTCAGCGTGTCGGCGTCAACGTGGTTGAACAGCACGGCTTGCGCGTACAGGTAGAGGTCAAACATGAAGATGCCAGCAAGCCCCAGGCACAACGGCTTGATGCTCCAGCGCGAGTCTTCGGCTACGTTGCGAAACACCTGCTCCAACAGCACCAGGGCAAACACCGGCAACGCCATGCGACTGAACAGACCCAGCCGTGTGATCTCGGTCAGGGCTGGTGGCTGGAGTGCCCAGAGTACCTGCACCATCAGCTCCAGACTGATGAGCATGGCGGCTGCAGGGGCCATCCAGGCCAGGCCCGCGACGGGCTGGCGCGAGCGGTCCCACTGCAAGGGGATCAACAGGAAGGCGTACCAACAGGCGTAACGGCACAGGTCGGCCAAGGTCGCGCTCCAGTACAACGCGGCCCCGCCACCGACGGCAAATGCCCAGCCGCACGCGCCCCACACGGCGCTGAACACCACGGCGGCTAGCAGGCTGCGCTGCGCTCCCTGCTCGGTAGCGCGTGCATAGCCCAGGCGCACCAGGCCAATGGCAAAGCCGCAGTACACGGCACCTGCCAGGCCACTGCTCCAGGCGTTGAGCTGCATTACTGCGCGCCCTTGCCGGTAAGCACCACACCGACCGTTTCAAACAGAACCAGCAAGTCCAGAAGCAGGCTGTGGTTCTTGACGTAGTACAGGTCGTACTGCAGTTTCTCGGCCGAGTCGTCGACCGACGCGCCGTAGTGGTAGCGCACCTGCGCCCAGCCGGTGACGCCGGGCTTGACGCTGTGGCGCACGGCGTAGTAAGGCAACTCGCGTGTCAACTGGCTGACAAAGTAGGCGCGCTCGGGGCGTGGCCCCACCAGGCTCATGTCGCCGCGCAGTACGCAGAATAGCTGGGGCAACTCGTCAATGCGCAGCTTGCGGATGATGCGGCCCACGCGGGTGACGCGGTCGTCGCTGGCGCTGGCCCAGCGCGGCGTTCCGTCTTTTTCGGCGTCGGTACGCATGCTGCGGAACTTGACGACGTTGAACAGCCGCCCATGCAGGCCAACCCGTTCTTGCCGGTAGAGAACCGGTCTTGCGTCTTCCAGCAGGATCAGCAGGCCCGTGAGTAGCATCAAAGGCAGGGTCAGCACAATCAGCAGGCAAGAAAAAGCGATGTCCACGATGCGTTTGATCAGGCGGCGCAGCGGCCCTTGCTCAAAGCCGGTGCCAAAGATGAGCCAGCCCGCGCTGACCGCATCGCGCCGGATTTGGCCCATGCTTTTCTCCAGGTGGGTGGCGCTATCGACCACCTTGATGCCGTTGAGCTTGCAGTCGAGCAGTTCACGCAGCGGCATGCTGCCGTTGCGCCGGTCATGGAGTGCGACCACGATCTCGGTAACGTGCTCACGCTGTGCGACTTCGGTGAGTGAGCAGCCCTGGGGCTGCCAGCCCGATGCGAGCGCAGTCTGGGCACCGGGTTCACTGGGGCTGGCGTAGTAGCCCACCAGATTGGCGTGCGGCTCGGATTGCAGCAGCAGGCTGCCCACCAGGCGGGCATTGGTGCCGGTCCCATAGACCAGCACCCGGGGGCCGACCGCGCGCCAGGGGTAGGCCACCGCGGTATAGGCGCGGTACACCAGCATCAGGCCCAGTGCGGTAATCAGTGACAGCAGGAAAGTCATCGCATCTTCGGGCGGCAATGGCGAGATGCGGTAGACGACGTAGGCCAGCGGCAAGGACAGGCACAGCGACACGATGGCGCGCAGGCGCACCTGGGTGGTGGTGAGGCTGTGGCTGCCGTGGTAGAAGCCCAGACCGGTGTTGATGGTCGATACGCCGGTGGCCATCCACAGCGCACCCATGAGCACCATGGGCTTGACGGCAAAGGGGTCTGCCGATTGGTACAAAAACGCGGCGGTTACCAGAAAGACCAGCAGGCCCATTTCAAAGCAAATCAGGTACAGCGCGCGCTTATGAAAGTAATGGTTGAATAGTCGGATCACGTACAGCCCTCACTCCTGCTTATGGAATTTGAGTTTGCG
>CAIPBW010000180.1 GCA_903863395.1 uncultured beta proteobacterium | reverse complement strand
GGTCATCGCAAGGTCACCCTCCATCGTCATCGCAATGCCACAGCAGCTACCCGTCATCGCGAGGCCGTCAGGCCGTGGCGATCCATGACTCCCGACTGCATGGATTGCCGCGTCGCTACGCTCCTCGCAATGACAGCCTCTTAAATCTCCATAGAATCTAGCGAGCGATTACTTTTTAGCCCATCCCCTTCACCGCATTTGAATCAAAGTACCACCATGAACGTTTACGACACCCTCGCCAGCCTGGATATCACCCTGCCGCCCGTGGCTGCGCCGGCGGCGGCCTATGTGCCTTTTGTGCAGACAGGCAACCTGGTTTTTTTGAGCGGCCACATCGCCAAGAAGGACGGCAAGCCCTGGGTTGGGCAACTGGGCAAGACCATGGGCACGGACGAGGGCCGCTTGGCAGCGCGCGCTATTGCCATCGACCTGATGGGCACGCTGCACGCCGCTGTGGGCGACCTCAACCGCGTCAAGCGCATCGTCAAGCTGATGTCGCTGGTCAACTCCAGCGGAGACTTCACCGAGCAGCACCTGGTCACCAACGGTGCCAGTGAACTCATTGGCCAGGTGTTTGGTGCGCGCGGTGCCCATGCGCGCAGCGCCTTTGGCGTGGCACAAATCCCGCTGGGTGCCTGCGTCGAAATCGAACTGATCGCCGAACTGGAGTAAGCGCAGCGCGCGTTCGCTTATGGCTGTGCCTCGCCGCGCTGGGCAACGGCATTGCCCATTTGTAGCGAGGTGCTGCGCGCCACCGCTGCCATCAGTGCCGTGGCCAGTGCGCCGTACTGCTGCGCCAGCGCGTCAAACTGGCTGCGCGTGAGCTGATACACCTCGGCCACCTCCAGCGCCGTGGCTTCGATCACGGTATGCGTATCGCCAAAAAAGCCGCTGCTGCCAAACACGTCACCCGGCCCCACTTGGGCCAGCCGCAGGTGCTCTTTCTTGTGCAGCGCCAGTTCCACGCCGAGGCTGCCGCTTTTGACCAGGTACAGGCTGTCGGGGTCGCGGTCGTGGTGAATGAGCTTCTTGCCGGGTGCCACGCTGTGCAGTTGCAACACTTGCCCCAGCGCCTCGACCGCGTCGGGTGCGCAAGCGGCCAGCACCGGCATGTCTTTCCACTCCAGTGAGGCGGGCGGTGCAAATTCCACCGGGCAATACGGGTGCTCGCGCTCCTGCACCCACTTCAGTGCTTCTGCAAGCTGGCGAAACGCAAACGCCTTGCTCGTCGGCTGCACCACGCCGGTCTCTTTCAGGAAGCGCTTCATCTTCAGGCCGCTGGGCAAACCCTTGGGAATGTCGCAAAACACCAGAAAGGCGTCTTTCTTTTCGAGCTGGTTCTTGATTTGCTCCAGCACATGGGTGGCGGTAACGTCGAGCGACTGCACCCGACGCATGCTGAGAATCACGTACTTGTGGTTGGCAACTTCGGGTTCGAGCGCAGCGTGCAACTGGCTAGCCGTGCCAAAGAACAAATTGCCCTGCAACTCAATCACCACCGCCCCGTAACCATCGGCGTCCTCTGCGCCTGCCGCGTGCGGTCCGTGCAGGCGGCGCGTAAACACATGCGCGCCCTCGGTGCGACCGCGCACCACCGAGACGCGTGAGTGCTCGCGGATAAACAGCAAAATGGCCAGTGCCACGCCTACGCTCGATGCTGCCACCAGACTGCCCCACAGCGCCACCACGATCACCGCCACAATCACCATGAAGTCCAGCCGCGTATCGGGCGCATAGAAGAACGACAGGCTGTGCCGGTCGATCATCCGGAAACCGGTGACGATCAAAATTGCCGCCAACGCCGCCACCGGCACCCAGGCAATCAGTGGAGCGAGCAATACCAGCGCCAGCAGCGACGCCACCCCCGCCACAAAGCCCGACAGTTTGGTGCTGCCGCCGCTGGAAATATTGATCAGCGAAGCCCCCATGGTGCCCGCACCCGGAATGCCCCCGAGCAAGGCGGAGGCGATATTGCCCACGCCCTGGCCGATGAGTTCGCGGTTGGAGTCGTGGGTGCTATCGCTCATGGCGTCGATCACGACGCAGGTCTTCAAGGTGTCAATCGACAGCAGCAGAGCCAGCGTGAGCGCGGGCATGGCAACCTGCACCAGTGTTTCGCGGTTCAGAAAATCGGCGCTGGGCCAGGCCATGCCCAAGGTGCCGAGCAAATCCGCACCGGCGCTGCCCAGCGTGCCCACCAACATCGGGTTGTGCGCCACGGTGCGCAGTGCCGGGTCGGCCCAGGCCAGCGCGCCGTAGCACAGCATGCCCGCCAGCAGCGCCAGAATCGGCGCAGGAATCGCCTTGGTCAAGAGCGGCATGAGCAGCATGGCAGCAGCCACTGCGCTGCCGATCAACACGCTTTCCCAGCGCCACGCTGCAGGCTGCTGCAGCGCGTGCAGCAGGCCCTGACCGGCGTCCACCCCAAGCAAATTGGGCAACTGGCTGCCGATGATGATCAGGCCCACGCCGCTCAAGTAGCCGCTGACCACCGGAAACGGAACGTAGCGAATCAAGCGCCCGATGCCCACCCAGCCCAAGGCGATTTGCATCACACCTGCCAGCAAGCCAATCAGCGCGAGCAGCCACAGCACCTCGGCGGTGGGCATGCCCGCGTGGGCAAACCCTGCCGCCAGCGCTGCCAGCACCGCTGCAGCGGGCGCACACGGTGCCGTAACCAACCGCGTGCTGCCACCGAGCACCGGCACCACCAGCCCCAGGGCAATGGCACCCAGCATTCCCGCCATGGCCCCTTGCGCGCCGAGTGCGCCGCCAAGAGGTGCCATGATCGCCACGCCAAAGGCAATGGCCGAGGGCAGCGCCACCAGCATGGCCGCCGTGCCGCCCCAGAGGTCGCCCACTATCCGGGCGTGTCGGGTGGCTTGAGTTGCTTCAGTGGATGCGTGCAAGCGCCTGCCCCAAAACGGACTGCAACTGCTGCGCCCCCACGCGCGCGGGCGCAATCTCGGCCAGCGGCACCAGCACAAACGCGCGTTGCAGCATGCGCGGGTGGGGCAGCGTCAAGTGAGGGCTATTGATGTGCACCTGCGCATAGAGCAGCAGGTCCAGGTCGAGCGTGCGCGGCGCGTTGCGGTACGGCCGCCGGCGCCCGGCACGCGCCTCAATTGCCTGCAGTTCGCGCAGCAGGCGCTGGGCCTTGTGGCGCGTTTGCACTTCTACCACGGCGTTAACGTAGTCCGGTCCCGAGCTGTCCACCGGTGCGCTGGTATACAGGCTGGACTGGCGGGTGAGCGCCACGCCGTCCAGTGCCGCAATCGCCTGCACCGCCTCGCGCACGGCCCCCTGGGCGTCGCCGAGGTTGGCACCCAAACCGATGTAAGCGGTAACGGGCAGGCGCATGCATGGCCCCTATTGGTCAGTGCTGGCACCACCCTGCGCATTGGCGTCGCCTCGCCCTGCGCCGCTGCGCCTGCGCCTGCGTCGCTTGCGTGGCGCGCCAGCGTCGAGCGCGCCTTCTTCGCTGGGCGCAGCGTCGGCAACCGGTGCCGCTGCTGAGGCAGTGGCGGCAAAACTGGCGCTGTTGGCACTGGCACCGCTGGCGGCCAACCCTGCTGCCGCAGGGCGCTGGCTGCGCCCGGCGCGCTGGCGCTTGTGCTGCTCTTCGCGTACCTGATCGACCATGTCCTGGCGAATGCTGTCGTTGGCCATGCTGAACTCCTGCCACCAGTCGGCCAGCACTTCTTCCACCTCGCCCACGTCGGCGCGCAAGCGCATGAAGTCAAACGCAGCACGAAAGCGCGGCTGCTCGACCAGCCCGAACGGGGTGCTACCCACACGCTTTTCAAAACGTGGCTGCATCACCCAGATTTCGCGCATGTCACTGGCGAGTTTGCCGCCGCCTGACACGTCGCCTATGCGTGCTTGAAACACCGCATCAATCGCGTCAAGCAGCGCCGGGTGCGCGTGCTGGTGCTGCTCCAGGCGGCGCGCCCAGCCATCGCGCACATCGGCCCAGAGCACGCACGCCAGCAAAAAGCTCGGCGCAACCGGCTTGCCCTCGCCCACGCGCCGGTCGGTGTCTTTGAGCGCGGCGCTCACAAACGGCTGGTCGGCGCGCTCCACCACCACATCGAGCAGCGGGTAGATACCGCGCGCCATACCGAGTTGCTTGAGCGTCTCAATCGACGCCAGCGCGTGCCCGGTTTGCAGCAGCTTGAGCATTTCGTCAAACAAGCGGCTTTGCGGAACGTCGGCCAGCAGGTCCTGCGACTTGACCAAGGGCGCAGCCGTTTTGGACTCCAGCGCAAAGCCCAGGTTCTTGAGCTTGGCGGCAAAGCGCACGGCGCGGATGATGCGCACCGGGTCTTCGCGGTAGCGCGTGGCCGGGTCGCCAATCATGCGCAGCACGCGGTTCTTGCTGTCCTTGAGGCCATGGTGGTAGTCCACCACGATCTGCGTGAGCGGGTTGTAGTACATCGCGTTGATGGTGAAGTCGCGCCGCACCGCGTCTTCTTCCTGCGGGCCCCAGACGTTGTCGCGCAGCACGCGCCCGCTGCTGTCAACCGCGTGCTTCATGCCGGCCAGCTCGCTGCGGCTGGTCTTCTCGTTGCCCGCCACCTGCTCGGCAGCGGCGTTGTCCATGTAGGCGCGAAAGGTCGAGACCTCAATCACCTCGTGCTCGCGCCCGCGCCCAAACACCACGTGCACGATGCGAAAGCGCCGCCCGATGATGAAGGCGCGGCGAAACAGCCCCTTGACCTGCTCGGGCGTGGCGTTGGTGGCCACGTCAAAATCCTTGGGCCGCAAGCCCACCAGCAGGTCGCGCACCGCGCCACCCACCACATAGGCCTCAAACCCGGCGTCCTGCAGGGTGCGCACTACCGTGACGGCGCGCTCGTCCACCAGCGACACATCAATGCCGTGCGTTTGCACCGGCACTTCCATGCGCTTGCCAAACTTGGGCGCTTTGCCGGAAGCCTTGCCCAGCAACTTGTCAATAAACTTTTTGATCATCTTTGCGTGCAGCCCGCTAGGCCGCTATGTAAACAACTCAAGTATGCGCCATCCGCGCTGCTGGGCCAGGACGCGCAGGCGTGCGTCGGGATTGGTGGCCACCGGCACGGTAACGCGCTCCAGCAGTGGCAGGTCGTTGAACGAATCCGAGTAGAAGGTGGTGTGCGCCGTCTCCCAGTCCCAGCCGCGCGCCTGCAACCACTGCTCCACGCGTGTGACCTTGCCCTGGCGAAACGACGGCTCGCCCGCAATCGAGCCGGTGTACCAGCCCGAGCCGCCGGGCGTGGTGTCGCGCGCCAGTTCGGTGGCAATCAGCTCCGTCACCCCCAGTGCCTGGGCAATCGGGCGCGTCACAAAGGCGTTGGTGGCGGTCACAATGGCCAACATGTCGCCCGCGCTGCGATGCGCCTGCACCAGTTCCAGCGCCTCGCGCCGGATCGCGGGCTGGACCACCTCACGCATGAAGTCGGCGTGCGCCGCCAGTGCCTTGGCCGATCCCTGGCGCACGATTGCCTCGGTGGCAAAGCGCACGTAGGCGTGTACGTCAAGCACACCTGCCTGGTACTGTGCATAGAAGTCGTCGTTCTTTTGCACGAAGCTGCTGGCGTCGACCCAACCGCGCTGGACGCTGAAGTTGCCCCAGGCGTGGTCCGAATCAATTGGCAGCAAGGTGTGGTCGAGGTCAAACAGTGCAATGCGCGGCTGCGCCTTGGCCTTGGCCTGGGGCTGTGTCATGCGTTCTCCATCATGGACTTGATCAGCGGAATGGTGATGGCGCGCTTGGTCTGCAAGGCGTAGGCGTCCAGTAGTTCGAGCAACTCCATCAGGCTGCCCAGGTCGCGGCTAAAGCGCGTGAGCATGAAGTCCATCACCTCGTCGCCCAGAAACACGCCGCGCGCATCGGCCGCCTGACGCAGCACGCAGCGGCGCTCGGTTTCGCTCAGCAGTTGCAACTGGAACACATGGCCCCAGCCCAGGCGCGTGCGCAGATCGTCGCGCAGGCGCAGTTCCAGCGGAGCGAGTTCACCTGCGGCCAGCACCGGGCGCTGCAACGTCTGCGCGTGCACAAACCAGCTAAATGCGGTGTGCTGCTGTTCGGTATTGAAGAAGTGCACATCGTCGAGCACCACGGCCGCCCACGACTCCTGAAACGGGGGTGCCTGCTGCACGCTGGCGTCGAGCCAGCCCACGTGTGACCCTTGCGCGCGCAAGGCTTCGCACGCCGCCTTGAGCAAATGGCTCTTGCCGCTACCCACCTGCCCCCAGAGGTAGGTTGGCACCGGCGAGCGCGTGGCAACACTGGCTCCAACCCAAAGGCTCATGTGATCCAGCGCTACACGGTTGGGTCCAGCGAAAAAATTGGCCAGCGTAGGCCCGGCCGGTAGTCCAATGTCCAGCGCAATTTGCTTCATGCAATCAGGCCTGGTACAGGCGGCTGGCCAGATAACCCGCCTTGAGCCGACGTATCCCCACCAGCAGCACGGCGCTGACCGGCAACGCGATCAATACCCCGATGAAACCAAACATCTGGCCAAAGGCCAGCAAGGCAAAGATCACCGCCAACGGATGCAGCCCGATGCGCTCGCCCACCAGGCGCGGGGTGAGAAAAAAGCTCTCGACCATCTGCCCCACTCCGAACACCACACCCACCATCACAAAAGCCTGCCCCACCCCACCCGAGGCCGAAAACTGCAGCAGCCCGGCCACCGTGGCCAGTACCAGCCCGACACCAAACCCGACGTAGGGCACAAAGATCGCCAGACCGGTGAACACGCCAATCGGCAGCGCCAGGTCCAGTCCAAACAATGCCAGAGCGGCGCTGT
>CAIPBW010000179.1 GCA_903863395.1 uncultured beta proteobacterium | reverse complement strand
TTCAGAACCGGTGGCCGCAATTTTGATGTCACTGCCATCCGCACTGCTGATCACCAGTTGTTGACCGTCGGACGAAATGCGCGCCGTCACATTGGTATCCCTGGTCTTGTCGTTGATTGCGTTAGCCAAGCTGAGCATCGACGGGACCGACGGGGGGACAATCGAAATGCCATTGATGCTAAGTGGAAAACCATATTTCAGTTGACTCTGACTCAGGCGAATTTCGTTGCTGGCTGTTGCCGTGACACCGGTTTGCGCGGTCTTGGCATTGATCCAGGCAGCAACATCACCCGCTTGCAAAGTTTCAATTTTAGCCGGGTCGAGCAACTGCCCAAGCTCGACGCCATTGAGCACCAGCGCTTTGGCCCCAACACCGCTGCTGCTGGCTTGCAAACGGCCGCCTTGCAACAGCGCCGGGAATGCCTTACTCCCGACCACCTGGTCCTTGCTGTTGTAAATGGGCTGCTGCTGCACCTGCGCCTGGGCACCGTAGAACACGGTCATGTCCTTGTATGCGGAGGTACCGCCATTGACGTTAAGGTAAGCCGCGCTATAGGTGGCACCCGCGGCAAAGCCATTGTCTGTGGTGAGCAACTGGCCCTGCAAAGTAGAGTCCGCTGCCATGGACCTGCCAATGAGTTGGCGCCCATCGCGCGTGAGCACCTGCAACTGCTGGCCCGCCTGCACATCGTCCAGGAAGATGCTCACGTCTTGCATGCCGTTGGCAACCGAGGCAATGCCCGCCAACGGTACGCTGGCCGACACGTTCACTGCGCGGGCAGCGCTGGGGTGATCGTTGTTGACCAGCGCGATATTCAAGGGTGCCGGGCCCGGTGGGGGCGTCCCGGTGGGGGTGACGCCGGGTTGGGGCGGTGGCGGCGGCTCGATGTAGCTGATGCTGGCGTCGGCCCCGCCCACATTGTTGGAACCTTCTATCACGCGGAACTGGGCTGCAGCGGCCACCCGCATGGGGTCTTCAAAGGCCACCTTCACGCCTGCGGCCACCGACGTGGCAGCCGGGTCAATGGTAAACAGTGCTCCGGCGGCGTTGCCATAGCCATCCACGCCCTGCTGGTGCACCGCGTTAATTTCGCGCACCAGGGTGCTGGCCAACGTATCAAGTGCACTGCGCGTGCTGCCCAGCACCTGCTCGCGAAAGGTCATGAGGCCCGCCAGGCTACCGCTGCTGATGCCGTTCAGCGGCGAGGGTTTGCCGTAGGGGTCGAGCATCAGAGTTACTTTTTCGGGGGCGGCGGCGTCAAAGGTGGCACCAATGGAGTAGGCCTTTTGGCCGTCCACCACGATGTCCTTGTTGATCGTTGGCCCCAGACTGACTTGCACCGTACCGTTTTCGGTAAAGCTGGTGTTGATATGTGCAAATTCGGACAGGTCTTTGAGCAATTGATCGCGCTGGTCCAGCAATGCCGAAGGCTGTGCGTTGGCGGTTCGGTTGGCGGTTAGCTGGCTGTTGACTTGCGCGAGCTGCTTGATGATGCTGTTCATCTGGTTCACATTGGAGGTAACCGCCTGGGCGGTTTCTTCCTGTACCAGATCAAGTTGGCTCGAAAGCTCGCCCAGGCGCGATGCCAGGCCCTGGGCATCGCGCACAAAGCTGCTGCGCGCCACGCTGGAGGCCGGGTCGGCCGAGAGGTTGCGCGCAGTGGAAAAGAATTGGTCAAGCGCACTGGTCAGGCCCATGGTCTGGCCGCCCATGATGTCGACCACGCGGTTGGCGTAGCTCACCATCGGCTCCTGGCTGGCCAGGTCGCTGTTGCTGTTGCGCAAATTGGCTTCGGCAAAGGCGTCGTACTGGCGCTGCACGCGGTCCACCATCACGCCGGTACCCATGTAGAGGCTGCCCACCTTGGTAACCGGGTTGGCCTGCAATGCGAGCGTCTGGCGCGAGTAGCCCTCGGTGGACACGTTGGCAATGTTGTTGCTCACCGTGCTCAACGCACGCTGGTAGGCGGCTACCGCGTTCGAGGCAATGCCGACCATATCGGTCATGGTTTGCTCCCGTCAAGTAACATTTTGGGGCCCGTCGTCAGGGGCATGCCAGCCACTTTTGGCAATGGCAGCGCCAAGGCTGACTGCAATTGGGCCTTGAGCGCAAAGCCCTTGGCAGCAGTGTGTGCAGGGTCCAGCGCCATGCCAGTTGCAGCCGCGTTGCGCGCTTCCAGCACCGCCGCCGTACTGGCCGGGGCCGCCTCTTGCACCGGCATGTTCTTGACCAGCATGTCGGCCAGGCCGAGGGAATTACGCTTGGCCATCTGGACTGAGACTTCGCGGTCAAACATGCCTTCAAAGGTTTCCTTGCCGGAGGAGTCGGACACGTCGCTCTTGATAACGGAGTCGCGCATGGACTTCATCATCATCTGGATGAACAGGGCCTCAAACTGCTGCGCGGTTTGGCGCACCGCGGCCTTGCCGTCCTGGCGCGCCTGGGCCTTGAGTTGGCCCAGACCATCAAAGTCCAGATACGAGCTCGGAGCAACCGCCGTACTGACGGGAGGCGCTGCCGATGAGGAAGAAAGGGGGTCCATGTGTGCTCCGTGCAGACTTAGATCACCAGCAGTTCGGCGCGCAGGCTGCCCGAACTCTTGAGTGCTTCCAGGATGGCAATCAGCGCCGAGGGTGTGGCACCCACCTGGTTGACCGCGTCAACAATCTGACGTAAGTCCACGCCGGGCTGGAACAGGAACATCGGCTTGTTGGGCTCGTTGATCTTGATGTCAACGTTTTGCACGTCTTTGGTCTGGCCTTGCGAGAACGCGTTGGGCTGCGACACTTCGTTGGTGGCAGACACCGTGACCGAAATCGTTCCGTGGGTGACGGCAGCGGCGGTTACGCGCACATTGCGGCTGATAACCACGGTGCCGGTGCGGGCGTTGACCACCACGCGCGCAGCAGGCTCACCCGGTATCACGTCCAGATTTTCCACCATGCTCATGAAGGCTACACGCTGGGTGGTGTCCATGGGAGCGCGCACAACGATGGAAACGCCGTCAAGCGCCTGCGCTACGTCCGGCCCGAACTTTTCGTTGATGGCAGCCACAATGGTTGAAGCGGTGGTGAAGTCGCTGTCGCGCACGTTGAGCAAGACGTTGTCGGCCTTGTCAAACGGGTTGTCCACCGCACGCTCTACGCTGGCACCGCCAGGAATGCGCGAAGCTGTAGTCACACCCACCGCCACTTTGGAGCCGGCACCGCCGACATCAACCGCCGTGGCGGGCAAGGCACCTTGTGCCAGGGCGTAAAGCTCGCCATCGACACCGCGCAGGCTGGTCAAGAGCAGGCTGCCCCCGCGCAGGCTGGTGGCCTTGCCGATGGCTGACACGTTGATGTCGATACGCTGACCGGGCTTGGCCATACCAGGCAGGTCGGCGGTCACCATCACGGCGGCAACGTTCTTGAGGTCGGCCTTGGAGGGCATGGTTGCCACATCAAAACTGGTGAGCCCATTTTCCTGGTTCACACCCATGCGATTGAGCAGGGTCTTGATGCTTTGGGTGGTGTAGGACAGGTCGCCGTCGCCCGTGCCCTGCAAGCCTACGATCAAACCAAAACCAATGAGCTGGTTGCTGCGCATGGCCGCAATATTGGCCAGGTCCTTAATGCGATCAGCGTGTGCCGTTGAAAACGGCGCGGCGCACAACAGCAGGGCCAGCAAGGCACCCTTTGATTGCCGTGCAGCGCCTTCCATGCTCCGTCGCGCTGTCATTGCGAACGACTTCTCCATCGTTGCGAATAACTTATCCGTCACACTGACAATTCGGTTAAACATCAATTGGCACTCCTTAGAAAGGCCAAAGCTTGAGCAGAAGGCTGGTGCCCCAGCCTGGGCGCGCTACCGCAGCCATGTCGCCGGTACCGCGGTAGGTAATCTGGGCATTGGCCAGCCGCCGCGAAAGTACGGTGTTGTTGGGCGCAATGTCGTCGGGGCGGATCACACCGGCCACCTGAACCACTTCGCTGCCTTCGGTCAACGCAAGCTGCTTCTCGCCGCGCAGCACCAGGTTGCCGTTGGACATGATGCCCACCACTGCCACCGTGACCGACCCGCTCAAAGCGCCGTCCTGAACCGCTTTGCCGGTACCGGTGTTGGTAGTGTTGGAGGAATTGGTT
>CAIPBW010000178.1 GCA_903863395.1 uncultured beta proteobacterium | reverse complement strand
TGCAAACTCCTGGGCATAGGGCTCCACCTTGGCGTCGGGCTGGCGGATTTCGTACAGGTTGTGCGTCATGCTGCCTGAGGCCAGAATCAGCACGCCCTGCGCACGCAAGGGTGCCAGCGCCTGCCCAAGCTTGTAGGCCTCGGCCGTGGTGAGCGACACCGGCATGGACACCTGGAACACCGGCACATCGGCCTGGGGCAACAGGTGAAACAGCGGCACCCAGGCACCGTGGTCCAGGCCACGGCGCTCATCCAATCCGGTCTTGAATCCGGCCTGCGTCAGCAGGCGCGCCGCTTCCCGGGCCACATCCGGCGCACCCGATGCCGGGTATTGCAGCTCGTACAGCGCAGCCGGAAAGCCGCCAAAGTCGTGCACCGTTTCCGGTTGCGCCGTGGTCATGACCGCCACGTCGCGGGTTTGCCAGTGGGGTGAGACCACCAGCACCGCCTTCACGCCTGTGAGGCTGCGCCCAATGGCTTGCAGACGCGGCCCGAGCAAGCCCGGCTCGAGCGCAAACGTGGGTGCGCCATGCGAGACAAAGAGAACCGGTGCGGTGGTGTGAGCGGTCATGGTTTTGCTACTCCATTAGCGGTTGTTACGGGCATCCAAACTCCAGGCACCGGCACCGCTGGCAGCGAGCACCAGCAGGCCACCGGTCACGGCGATGTTCTTGAAGAACATCAGTTGCTGCACAAAGGCCTGGTCGGCAGGAGCGCCCCAGAAATTATGGAAGAAGAACGTGGCAACCAGGGTGAACAGCGCCAGCACCAGCGCGGCAATGCGTGTGCCAAAGCCGGCAAGCAGCGCCAGACTGCCAACAATTTCAACCACCAGCGCCAGCGCAGCACCAACGGTAGCCAGCGGCAGGCCGACCGAAGCAATATAGCCCACCGTGCCGGAAAAGCCGGCGAGCTTGCTGATGCCCGCAGGCAGAAACAGCGCCACAAAAAGCAGGCGGCCAATGAAAAACAAGGGGTTTTGGATCGACGGTGACATGAAAGTTTTCCTAATAAAGTTCAACAAGGCTGCAAACACAAAAGTTCTTGCAGTGCGTGGGATGGACTTTATTGGAACAATTGAGATAGATAAATACCTGTAAACTAGATTAATTATTTCACTGGATGATCCAATGGACCGATTTCTGGAGATGCAGACCTTCAATGCCGTGGTCGATGCAGGCAGCTTCGTCAAGGCGGCCGAGGCCACCGGGCTGTCGAAAGCGGCGGTCTCGCGCTACGTGGTCGACATGGAAACCCGGCTGGGCGTGCGCCTGATGCACCGCACCACGCGCCGCCTGTCGCTCACCGACGAAGGGCAGCTCTTTTATGCCCGCAGCAAGGAGCTACTGGCTGAACTGCAAGAGGCCGAGGACGAAATCACCTCGCGCAGCGACGCCGCCAGCGGCCTGTTGCGCATCAACGCGCCCTTTACCTTTGGCATTCTCCATTTGGCACCGCTGTGGGGACAGTTCCGGCTGCTGCACCCCAAGGTGCAACTCGACGTAACGCTGTCCGACCGCCTGGTCGATCTGGTGGAAGAAGGCTACGACGTGGCCATCCGCATTGCCACGCTGGAAAACTCCACCCTGGTGAGCAAACGGCTGGCCACCACGCGCATGGTGTTGTGTGCCTCGCCGCAGTACCTGGCGCAGCGCGGCGCACCTGCGCACCCGAGTGAGCTGGCGCAGCACAGCGTCATTTCCTACAGCTACTGGTCCACCCGGGACGAGTGGCGTTTTGACGGGCCACAAGGGCCGGTGAGCGTCAAGACCCAGCCCTGCATGCACACCAACAGCGGCGACACCTGCCGCGCCGCCGCGCTGGCGCACCAGGGCGTGATTCTGCAACCGAGTTTTCTGGTGGGTGCAGACCTGGCCGATGGAAGTCTGATGGAACTGATGCCGCAGTACCGATCGTTGGAGATGGGCATTTACGCGGTGTACCCCACGCGCAAACACGTCTCGGCCAAGGTGCGCTCGCTGGTGGAATTTTTGGCCGCGCACTTTGCCGGGCGCGGGCCGTCTTGGTAAACGCCCCCGGAGAATGAACTGCGCGGCAGCGGCTTAGCGCACGCCGAAATCAACCGCCAGATCGACGGCCGGGTAGTGAAACTGCACCGGCCCGTCGGGGCGCTCGTTGACGTACTGGAAAACCAGCGCATCGGTGCTCTCGCGCGCCTGCTGCGGCGTGCCCTGAAACGCAACCTTGCCCTGGTCCAGAATGATCACGTGGTCGGCCAGTTCCAGGGTTTGGGTGAGTTCGTGCGAGACAAAAACGCTGGTCAACCCCATGGAGTCGTTGAGTTGGCGGATCAGGCGCGCGGCGGTGCGCAGCGAGATCGGGTCCAGCCCCGAAAACGGCTCGTCGTACATCACCAGTTCGGGGTCGAGCGCAATCGCGCGCGCCGTGGCAATACGCCGCGCCATGCCGCCCGAGACCTCACTGGGCATCAGGTCGCGCGCGCAGCGCAAGCCCACGGCGTTGAGCTTCATCAGCACAATGTCGCGGATCAGTGCGGGCGGCAGATCGGTGTGTTCGCGCAGCGGAAAGGCCACGTTGTCAAACACGCTGAGGTCGGCAAACAGCGCGCCAAACTGGAACAGCATGCCCATGCGCCTGCGCACGGCGTAAAGCTCTTCCTTGTCCATGGGCGTGAT
>CAIPBW010000177.1 GCA_903863395.1 uncultured beta proteobacterium | reverse complement strand
TCTTCGATCAGGAGCAGGTGAATGCGCTCGCGCTCGAGTTGGTGGTAGTAGTCCAGCCGGTCAGAGTCGATCAGCGCGACAAAGCTTTCGCCGTTTTTCGTCACAATTTTTTCGGCTCCAGCCTTGACCGCTTCGGCCAACTCGGAAAAGTTGGCGCGCGCGTAGGAAAGCGCAACCACATCGCTCGCTGAAATTCCCATGAAAGACTCCTTGGCGGCACCATGCTGCACAGAATGTTGTACAGTATAAACGCCTATCTCCAGGGTTCTAAGCCAGTCTCGCGCGCCAGAGGCTGATCCGGGCAAATCGGACCGGTAACCAAGCAGGGTTTCACCTTCAAAACGTCCGAAGCTTCAAGCATTACTTTCATTGCTTGCGCTAAGTGCTTCATTTAGAACGATTTTTACCGCGATTGCGGTTTGCAAATCGTCTCTAAGTCGTTGATTTCATTGAAAAATTTTCTTGTAACGGCGGTTGCGCAACGCTTTTTTGCTGATACAGTGCAAAAAAGTGCAATTAAGTGGTGAAAAGTGTCTGAATTGGCAGCGTTCTGCCATGGCGTTTCAAAAAAGGTGTGATGGCTGTGTTCCAAGGGGCTTCGTCTCTCAGTCTGGATGCAAAGGGTAGGCTTTCGGTGCCTACCCGGCATCGCGACGTGCTCAGCGCGACCGCGTCGGGGCAGCTCACCATTACCAAGCATCCGCACGGCTGCCTGATGGTGTTTCCGCGCCCCGAGTGGGAGAAGTTCCGCGACCGCATTGCCGCCTTGCCGATGTCGGCGCAGTGGTGGAAACGCATCTTCCTGGGCAACGCAATGGACGTGGAGATGGATGCCACCGGCCGGGTGCTGATCTCGCCGGAGCTGCGCTCGGCTGCGGGCATCTCCAAGGACACCATGCTGCTGGGAATGGGCAACCATTTTGAGCTGTGGGACAAGCTTGCCTACGACACCCAGGAAGCCAAAGCCATGCAGGGTGAAATGCCCGATGTATTCAAAGACTTCTCGTTCTAAGGCGTTGCGGTGGAAAACCCATGGAACCATACCACCGTATTGTTGAACGAAGCGGTGGACGCCTTGTTGGGAACCGATACGCCCGTTGACGCCGCGCCCGCCTTGGGCCTGTATGTCGATGCCACCTTTGGCCGTGGCGGCCACTCCCGTCTGCTGCTCTCGCGTCTGGCGCCTAACGCGCGCCTGATTGCCTTCGACCGCGACCCCGAGGCAGTAGCGCAGGCACAGACCATCGAGGACGAACGCTTTTCGATTCGGCACGCGGCCTTTTCCCATTTAAGCGAACTGCAGGACGCCAGCGTGGCCGGTGTCCTGATGGATCTGGGCATCAGCTCGCCCCAGATCGACAACCCCGTGCGCGGCTTCAGCTTCCGGTTTGACGGACCGCTGGACATGCGCATGGACACCACGCGCGGTGAGAGTGTGGCCCAGTGGCTGGCAACAGCGCAGACGAATCAAATCGCGGAGGTGATACGTGAATATGGTGAAGAACGGTTTGCTGGCTCCATTGCAAAGGCGATTGTTGCTCGCCGACAGGAACGGGGGCCAATTTCAACCACCTCCGAACTGGCCCAACTCGTGGCTGACACGGTCAAAACCCGCGAGCCGGGCCAGAACCCTGCAACGCGCACATTTCAGGCTTTTCGGATTTTCATCAACGCCGAGCTTGAAGAGCTGCAACAAGCGCTAGAAGCCTGCCTGCGGGTGCTCCAACCCGGCGGCCGTCTGGTGGTGATCAGCTTTCACTCGCTCGAAGACCGCATCGTCAAGCAGTTCATCGCCAAGCACTCGCGCGAAGAGTATGACCGCCGCGCCCCCTTTGCCGCGCCGCGCGTGATGCAGCTCAAGGCACTGGGCCGGGTGCGCCCCGGCGCTACCGAAGTGCGTTGCAACGCGCGTGCGCGCAGCGCCATCATGCGCGTGGCGCAGCGCATCGGCGCGGGCCATGTGGGTGCCGCACCCGGAGGGCGCGCCGCATGATGCGTCTGAACCTGATGCTGCTGTTGGCAGTGCTCGCCAGCGCCATGTACCTGGTGAACGTGCAGTACGAGTCGCGCCGCCTCTACACCGAGCTGGACAAGGCGCGCAGCGATGCCCGCCGCCTGGAAACCGACTACGAGCGCCTCAAGGTGGAAAAGCGCGCCCAGGCCGCGCCCACGCGGGTTGAGCGCATCGCCCGCGAAAAATTGCAGATGCACCAGGCCAGCCCCGCCGTCACCACCTACGTGACCTATGCCAGCGCCAGCGGGGCCGCATCGGCACCCGCAGCAGGCGCGCCAGCGGCACAACGCAAGGCGGTGTCGCCATGAGCAGCCGCAGCATCCAGTACACCTCCAGCCCCTTGCTGGCCAGCCGCACACCGGGCTGGCGCAGCAAATTCATCGTGGCTGCAATTGCGCTGGGGTTTTGCGGACTGGCTGCGCGCGCTGCCTACATCCAGGTGGTGGCCAACCGGTTCTTCCAGCACCAGGGCGAAGTACGCTTTGCGCGCACGCTGGAGTTGCCCGCCAACCGGGGGCGCATTCTGGACCGCAACGGCATGATTCTGGCGTCGAGCGTTCCCGCGCCCAGCATCTGGGCGATTCCCGAAGACGTGGAGATCGACAAAGAGCGTCTGCAACAACTGGCAAAGCTGCTCGAGCTTCCGGCAGCCGATCTGGCCAGGAAGCTCGAAAACGAGGACAAGACCTTTGTCTGGGTCAAGCGCCAGGTGGATGAGTCCGTGGCCAAGCAGATCGCCGCGCTCAACATCAAGGGTGTCTACCAGCGCATGGAATACCGGCGCGAATACCCCGAGGGTGAATCGGCCGTGCACGTGGTGGGCTTCACCAACGTCGAGGACATGGGCCAGGAAGGCGTCGAGCTGACCTTCAACAAGGAACTCTCCGGCCACAGCGGTTCGCGCCGCGTGATCAAGGACCGCCTCGGGCGCGTGGTGGAGGACGTGGGCGAGCAGATTCCCCCGATGGAGGGCAAGGACCTGCAGCTCAGCATCGACAGCAAGGTACAGTTCTTTGCCTACCAGAAGCTGCGCGACGCGGTGATCGAGAACAAGGCCAAGGCCGGCAGCGTGGTGGTGCTCGACGTGATTACCGGCGAGGTGCTGGCGCTGGCCAACTACCCAAGCTATTCCCCGGCCAAGCGCGCCAACCTGAGCGGCGCGCAACTGCGCAACCGGGCCCTGACCGACACCTTCGAGCCCGGCTCCACCATGAAGCCGTTTGTGATTGCGCTGGCCCTGGAAAAAGGGCTGGTCAAACCCGAAACCGTGATCCAGACCGCCCCTGGGCGCATCACCATTTCGGGCTCCACCATTTCCGATGCCCACCCGCACGGCGCGCTCACGGTCAACGAGGTGATCCAGAAGTCGAGCAACGTGGGCACGGTCAAGATGGCCATGCAGATGCAGCCGCACGAGATGTGGGAAATGTTCAGCCAGGTTGGCTTCGGCCAAAAACCGCAGGTGCCGTTCCCGGGCGTGGTCAGCGGTCGGCTGCGTGCTTACAAGACCTGGCGTCCGATCGAGCAGGCCACCATGAGCTACGGCTACGGCCTGTCCATCAGCCTGTTCCAGTTGGCGCGCGCCTACAGCGTGTTTGCGCGCGATGGTGAACTGGCTCCCGTCACCATGCTCAAGTCCACCGAACCGGCTCCCGGCGTGCGCGTGATGGACCCCAGCCACGCGCACGAAGTGCTCAACATGTTGCACATGGTCACCGGCGCGGGTGGTACCGCCCCCAAGGCGCAAACCATGGGCTACTCGGTTGGCGGCAAGACCGGCACCGCCCACAAGCAAGAAGGCAAGGGCTACGCCGACAAGAAATACCGTGGCTTCTTTGTTGGCATTGCTCCCGTGGACAACCCGCGCATCGTGGTCGCGGTGATGATCGACGAGCCCAGCAACGGCAAGTATTTTGGTGGCGATGTGGCCGCGCCGGTGTTTAGCGAAACCGTGCAGCAAACCCTGCGCATGCTCGGCATCCAGCCCGACATTGCCGTGCGCCCGCAGATCGTGGCGCAGGCTGTGGAAGAAAGTTTCTGATGCAGTCGCTGTACACGCCCCAGCAGGCAGCCCAGTGGCTGCACCAGCACGTCACCGGCAGCCTGTGCTCGGACAGCCGCACGCTGCACCCGGGGGACGGCTTTGTCGCCTGGCCCGGTGCGGCGGTGGATGCGCGCCAGTTTGTGCGCGCCGCGCTCGACGCGGGCGCTGGTGCCGCGCTGGTGGAGCAAGAAGGTGCCGAGCGCTTCGACTTTACCGACGCGCGTATCGGCAGCTACTCCCAACTCAAGGCCGACACCGGGCTGATTGCGGCCGAGTTTTTTGGCAACCCGTCGCGTGAACTGGCCCTGGTGGCGGTGACCGGCACCAATGGCAAGACCTCCAGCGCCTGGTGGCTGGCGCAAGCCCTGAGCGCCTTGCCTCAAGGGCTGGCCCTGCCGTGCGCCGTGGTGGGCACGCTCGGCGTGGGCTGCCCCCCGGCGGTTAGCGCTGCGGCACCAACGCACACGGGTGGCGTGCTTGCCACCGGCCTCACCACCCCCGACCCGGTGCTGCTGCAAAGAACGCTGCGCGAGTTGGTGACTGCGGGCGTGCGCGCCTGCGCCATCGAGGCGTCTTCCATCGGCATCGAAGAGCATCGGCTCGACGGTTGTGCCATCCGGGTGGCGCTGTTTACCAACCTGACGCAAGACCACCTCGACTACCACGGCAGCATGGCGTCGTACTGGCAGTCCAAGAGCAAGCTTTTTTCCTGGCCGGGCCTGGCCAGCGCCGTGGTCAACATCGATGACGAATACGGCGCAGCGCTGGCGCAAACGCTCTCCACTGGAGCACTCGACCTGTGGACGCTCTCCTGCCAGCAAGCCGCGCGCTTGCAGGCGCGCAACATCCGCTACGAAACGCAGGGCCTGTGCTTTGACGTGGTCGAGCACGGTGGCGACACGCACCTGCTGCGCACGCGCATGATCGGCCAGTACAACGTCTCCAACCTGCTGGGGGTGGTGGCGGCGATGCGCGCCTTGGGCATCGGGCTGGCGCAGGCGGTGCAGGCTTGCGCTCTGCTGCACAGCGTACCTGGGCGCATGGAGTGTCTGGGCCAGGAGGGCGAACCGCTGGTGGCGGTGGACTACGCGCACACGCCCGACGCCCTGGCGCAAGCGCTCACCGCCCTGCGCCCGCTGGCGCAGCAGCGCGGCGGACGCCTGTGGTGCGTGTTTGGCTGCGGCGGCGACCGCGATACCTCCAAGCGCCCGCTGATGGGTGCGATTGCCGCGACCAAGGCCGATCAGGTGCTACTCACCAGCGACAACCCACGCAGCGAAAAACCCGAAGCCATCGTGGCGCAAATTCTGCTGGGCCTAACCCCCGGCCACGAGGTGCAAGTACAGGTCAACCGGGCCGAAGCAATTGCCCAGGCCATCGCCCGCGCCGACGCGCACGACGTGGTGCTGCTGGCAGGCAAGGGCCACGAGGAAACCCAGGAAATTGCGGGCGTCAAGCGCGCGTTTTCCGACCGCCAGCACGCCTTGCAGGCCTTGCAGGCACGCGCGGCGCAAGCCGTGGGGGTGCACGCATGAGCGCGCTGCTGCACCTGCACCAGATCGTGCCCTGGCTCAGCGGTGCGCGCCTGTGCGCGGTGGCTGACGTGGCGCTGCTGCGCGTGCACACCGACACGCGCACGATTGCGCCCGGCGACCTGTTTGTGGCGCTCAAGGGCGAGAAATTCGACGCCAATGAACTGCTGGCACAAGCGCAGCAGCAAGGCGCGGCGGCGGCCATTTGCCACGTGGGCGCAAGCGCCAAGGCGCAAGGCCTGCCGTGCATTGAAGTGCCCGACACGCGCGTCGCCCTGGGCGAACTGGCCCGCGCCTGGCGCGCCCGCTTTGAACTGCCGCTGATTGCCGTGACCGGCAGCAACGGCAAGACCACCGTCACCCAGATGCTGGCCTCAATCCTGTCCTGCCACCGCCCCGACGGCGGCGCACTGGCCACACGCGGCAACCTCAACAACGACGTTGGCGTGCCGCTCACGCTGCTGGGCCTGCGCGCTGCGCACCAGATCGCCGTGGTCGAACTCGGCATGAACCACCCCGGCGAGATTGCCACGCTGGCGGCGATGGCGCAGCCCACCGTGGCGCTGGTCAACAACGCCCAGCGCGAACACCTGGAATTCATGCACACAGTGCAAGCCGTGGCCGAAGAAAACGGCGCAGTGCTGGGCGCTTTGCCCGCGCTTGGCACGGCAGTGTTCCCCAACGACGATACCTACAGCGCCCTGTGGCGCACCCGCGCGGGTGCGCGCCGCTGCGTCACCTTTGCGCTGGACGCTGCGGCCAGCGCCGACCAGCTTGGCTGTGTGGCAGCGCAGTGGCAGCAGGGCGCGTGGCAGGTGCAGGCGCACGGCATGGGTGTGGAGTTGCACTACCGCCTCGCGATTGCCGGGCGCCACAACGTCAAGAACTCGCTTGCCGCCGCCGCCTGTGCCCTGGCTGCGGGTGTGCCCGCACCTACCGTGGTTGCGGGGCTGCAAGCATTTGCGCCGGTCAAGGGGCGCTCGCGTGCGCTGGCGCTCACGGTGGGGACTCGCACCTGTACTTTGGTGGACGACACCTACAACGCCAACCCCGACTCGGTGCGCGCCGCCATCGAGGTGCTTGCCGACCTGCCCGAGCCGCGCCTCTTGGTGCTGGGCGATATGGGCGAAGTGGGTACCCAGGGACCACAGTTCCATGCCGAGGCGGGGCAACTTGCCAAGGAGCGCGGCATCGAGCACGTGCTCACGCTCGGGGTGCTCTCGCGCCACGCGGCCGACGCCTGCGCCGGTGCGCGCCACTTCGACAGCATGGACGATCTGCTGGCGGTGGCACCGCTGATGCTGCCTGCGGTCAACAGCATTTTGGTCAAAGGTTCGCGCTTCATGCGCATGGAGCGCGTGGTCGATGCCCTGGTGGCGCAGTACCCGAGTGCGCCCA
The DNA here is from genome assembly GCA_903863395.1 of uncultured beta proteobacterium. Classification (GTDB taxonomy): domain Bacteria; phylum Pseudomonadota; class Gammaproteobacteria; order Burkholderiales; family Burkholderiaceae_C; genus Allorhodoferax. The sequence goes on along the minus strand of CAIPBW010000177.1, from coordinate 1,167 downwards.
ATGGAGGAAATGCATGCTCTTAAGTCTGGCCCAATGGCTGCAAACCCAGTCGCTGGAGTGGGGGCACTTCCGGGTGTTTCAGTACCTGACGTTTCGCGCCGTCATGGCCGCGCTTACATCGTTGCTGATCGGCCTGGCGGCCGGGCCGGCGGTGATCCGCCACCTCACGGCGCTCAAGATCGGCCAGCCGGTGCGCGGCTACGGCATGGAATCGCACCTCGTCAAAAGCGGCACCCCCACCATGGGCGGCGTGCTGATTCTGTTGTCGATCACGTTTTCGACACTGCTCTGGTCGGACCTGAGCAACCGCTTTGTCTGGATCGTGCTGGTGGTGACGCTGGGCTTTGGTGCCATCGGCTGGGTGGACGACTGGCGCAAGGTGGTGCGCAAGGACCCCGAAGGCATGCGCTCGCGCGAGAAGTATTTCTGGCAATCGGTCATTGGCCTGGTGGCGGCGCTGTACCTGGTGTTCAGCATTTCCGAGAACTCCAACTTGCGCGTGCTTGAACTGTTCTTCAACTGGGTGCGCTCGGGCTTTGACGTCAACCTGCCGCCCAAGGCCGGATTGCTGCTGCCGTTCTTCAAGGAGGTGAGCTACCCGTTGGGCGTGTTTGGGTTTGTGGTGCTGACCTATCTGGTGATCGTCGGATCAAGCAACGCCGTCAACCTGACCGACGGGTTGGACGGCCTGGCCATCATGCCGGTGGTGATGGTGGGCTCGTCGCTGGGCGCGTTTGCCTATGTGGTGGGCAACGTGGTCTATTCGCGCTACCTGTTCTTCCCCTACATCCCGGGCAGCGGCGAACTGCTGATCTTCTGCTCGGCCATGCTGGGCGCAGGACTGGCGTTTCTGTGGTTCAACACGCATCCGGCCCAGGTCTTCATGGGCGACGTGGGCGCGCTCGCGCTGGGCGCGGCGCTGGGCACCATTGCCGTGATCGTGCGCCAGGAAATTGTGCTGGCGATCATGGGCGGCATCTTCGTGGTCGAAGCGATGTCGGTGATGCTGCAGGTCTCGTTCTTCAAGTACACCAAACGCCGGTTTGGGCAAGGGCGGCGCCTGTTCAAGATGGCACCGCTGCACCACCATTTCGAGAAGCACGGCTGGAAAGAGACCCAGGTGGTGGTGCGCTTCTGGATCATCACCATGCTGCTGTGCCTGGTGGG
>CAIPBW010000176.1 GCA_903863395.1 uncultured beta proteobacterium | reverse complement strand
TGTCGATGCCGCCGCTGGTGAGCTGGTCGTACCGGCCCACGCTCACGCCGGGGTCGGCCGAAGAGGCGCTGTACCACCAGTTTCTGGTGCGACGGGACTGGGTTTGAGTGCACCCTCGGTTGCGAAAAGGGTAGGTGTCTTTGGCGGCGCCTTCGATCCGCCTCACCTGGGCCATGTGGCGCTGGCGCAAACCGCCCTGAAGCAATTGCAGCTTGATTGCTTGCACGTGGTTCCCACCGGCCAGGCCTGGCACAAGGACCGGCCCCTGACGGCGGCGGCTGATCGCGTGGCGATGGCACGCCTGGCCTTTGCGGGGCTGGCTCCGGTGCTGGTGGACGAGCGCGAAATCATGCGCACCGGGGCGAGCTACACGGTGGACACGCTGCAGGAACTGGCGCGCGAATACCCGCAGGGCGAGTTGTTTCTGATTCTGGGCCAGGACCAGGCGCGCGTGCTCTCCACCTGGCAGCGCTGGAGCGATATTCTCAGGCTTGCTACAATTTGTGTAGCTTCACGACCCGATTCCATAGCCGCCTCGCAACTGCTCGACCCAAAGGTAGGGCCCCAGGCGAAGTCCGTCCAGCTCGAAATGCCCCGCCTCGACGTGAGCGCCACCGAGATCCGCCGCCTGCTCGCACAGCATTGCAGCGTTGCCCCTCTGGTTGCCGAACCCGTTGCGCGTTATATTGAAACCCATCACCTTTACCAGACCGCCTGATGACTACTCCTACCGCCGCCAAAAAAGACATACAAAAACTCCAGCGCGCCATCGTTGATGCGCTGGAAGACGTGAAAGCCCAGGACATTGTGGTGTTCGACACCGAACACCTCTCGCCGCTGTTTGAGCGCGTGGTGGTGGCCTCGGGCACGTCCAACCGCCAGACCAAGGCGCTGGCGGCAAGCGTGCGCGACGCGGTGCGTGATGCCGGTTTTGCCAAGCCCCGGGTGGAGGGCGAGGCCAATGGGGAGTGGATCATTGTCGATTGCGGCCAGGCCGTGGTGCACATCATGCAGCCCAGCTACCGCCAGTACTACCACCTGGAAGAGCTTTGGGGCGACAAACCGGTGCGCCTCAAACTCGGCGCGGCCAAGCCGATCGTGCTGCCCAAGGCCGCGGCCACACCTGCCAAGCCTGCGGCCAAGGTGTCCACCAGCCTGAAGCGCTCCAACGCGGCCAAGAAGGGCGTGCAGGAGGCGTTTCCGTCCAAGGCCGAGCTGAAGAAGCGTACGGCTGCGAAGGCACCCACAGCCAAATCGGCGAGTGCCAGGAAGCCCGCCGCGCAGCCCGCCAGCGCCAGCAAGGCGGTGGCAAAGCCTGCGGCAAAGAAGGCCGTGGCCAGCAAGGTGGCGGCCAAGAAGACTCCGGCCAAGAAGGCCACCAGCCGCAAAGCCTGATTGCGCCGTGCGGCTGCTTGTTGTCGCCGTTGGCCAGCGCGTGCCGGACTGGGCGCAGGTTGCCTGGGATGATTACGCCAAGCGCTTCCCGCGCGAGTTGCAGTTGGAGCTTAAGGCCGTCAAGACCGAGCCGCGCGGCTCCAAAACGATAGAAACCCTGTACGCGGCCGAGCGTGCACGCATTGAGTCGGCCATCCCGCGCGGCACGCGCATCGTGGTGCTGGACGAGCGCGGCAGTACGCTCACCACCCTGGCGCTGGCGGGCCGTTTGCAGGAGTGGCAGAACCTTGGCGGCGATGTGGCGCTGGTGATTGGCGGCCCGGATGGCATTGATCCGGCGTTTCGGCAGGCGGCGCATGAGCGCATCCGTTTGTCGGACCTGACCTTGCCCCATGCCATGGCGCGGGTGCTGCTGGTGGAACAGTTGTACCGCGCCTGGTCGATCAACGCCAACCATCCCTACCACCGTGAGTGAGCCGATGGACTTTATCTACCTTGCTTCGCAAAGCCCCCGGCGCAGCCAGTTGCTTGACCAACTGGGGGTGGCGCACCGCCTGCTGCTGCCCGACGCGAACGAGGACGCTGAAAGCCTGGAGGCAACCCGCGCAGGCGAAAGCGCGCTGGCCTATGTGCAGCGCGTGACCGCGCTCAAGCTCACGGCGGCCCTGGCGCGTATGCGCGGGCGCAAGCTGCCCAGTGCGCCGGTGCTGTGCGCCGACACCACGGTGGCGCTGGGGCGCACGATTCTGGGTAAGCCCCAAGACGCAGACGACGCGCGGCGCATGCTGGAGGCGCTTTCGGGCCACAGTCACCGCGTCATCACCGCGATTGCACTGGGCCATGGCAAACGGCGCGTGAGCGCTGTGAGTGTTTCGCGGGTGCGGTTTGCCAAGCTAACGCGCGCCCAGATCGACGCCTATGTGGCCTGTAGCGAGCCCATGGGCAAGGCCGGCGCCTACGCAGTGCAAGGGCGCGCCGCAGCCTTTATTGCCCAAATGAGTGGTAGTTATTCTGGCATCATGGGGTTGCCGCTGTTTGAGACGGCGCAGGCGCTGGAAACTTTTGGGTTTATGCCATGCAACAAGACATCCTGATCAATTGGTCGCCGCAGGAAACGCGGGTGGCGATTGTGGAAAGTGGCGCGGTGCAGGAGCTCCACGTCGAGCGCTCGCTTGAGCGCGGTCTGGTGGGCAATATCTACCTGGGCAAGGTGGCGCGGGTGCTGCCGGGCATGCAGTCAGCGTTTGTCGATGTGGGTCTGGAGCGCGCTGCCTTTTTGCACGTGGCCGATGTCTGGCACCGCCAGCCCGATGGCGAAGCGCCGCACTCGGTCAAGAGTACGCTGCCGCCGGTGCCCATTGAGAAGCAGGTTTTTGAAGGCCAGGCGCTGATGGTGCAGGTGATCAAGGAGCCCATTGGCAGCAAAGGCGCACGCTTGTCCACCCAGATCAGCATTGCCGGGCGCTTGCTGGTGTTTTTGCCGCAGGACGACCACATTGGCGTGTCGCAAAAAATCCCGACCGAGCAGCGTGATCAGTTGCGCGCGCGTATGCAGGCCCTGGTGGGC
>CAIPBW010000175.1 GCA_903863395.1 uncultured beta proteobacterium | reverse complement strand
CTGCGGCGGCGTCGCGTGGCGTTTCGCTCAACCTGATCACCCAATCGGACGTGGAGGCAGCTTTCGCCCTGGCGCAGATGCGCTGCTGCTGGTAGTCGTGCAACACCGGCCTTTGGACGCGAAGCCACGCGGGCAGTTTGTGGGAACCAACCCAATCGCTTGCAGGCAAGGTCCTACAAATTGCAACAGCCCGAGTGGGTAATCCCCTGGGTTGTCTCCATGACCCATCCGCGTCATTGCGAACCACGTTCCCGTCATTGCGAACCACAGTCCCGTCATTGCGAACCACAGTCCCGTCAGTGCGAACCACGTTCCCGTCATTGCGAACGAAGTGAAGCAATCCATGAATTTCAAATGCATGGACTGCCGCGTCGCTTCGCTCCTCGCAGTGACGGAGCCGCGGCTTATGGTCCCCATGCAGTTTCGGCCACCCGAAAAAGGGGGCTCGCAAAGCTGGTAGCAGAGATTGGGGCAGCGACCCGCGCAGCGGCGGAGCGTGGGGGCCATGATTCGCCGCCGGGCCGCCCCAAGGCGAATTGCGCCCCCTCGGGGGGCAGCGACCCGCGCAGCGGCGGAGCGTGGGGGCCCTCTACTACCGCCGCCTCAAGACGTGGATGTATTCCTCACCCACTGTTTCCTGTTCCACGAGTTCGTTGCCGGTTTGCTTGGCAAAGGCCTGGAAGTCGCGCACCGAACCAGGGTCGGTGGCTACCACCTTGAGCACCTGACCGCTGACCATCTCCGACAAGGCCTTCTTGGCCTTGAGAATGGGCAGCGGGCAATTCAGGCCGCGGGTGTCAATTTCTTTGTCGAAGTTCATGCAAGCTGCTTTCTGACGTTGGAGCCGATTCTAGTACTCGGCACGCTGCTCTATGTCTTTGCGCCACACAGGGTCCATGAATTCCGGCTCATGCCCGCGAGAGCGCAAAAAATCTGCCAATGCGTAGCCCGTCCCCGCTGGCCAACACTTCACCGTTTGCAGCGAAAACAGCCGGCAGTCCACCAGTTCGGGCGATAGGCGCACGTCGCCGCTGCAGACCGCATGGTAGGCAATGATCACCTGGTTCATGCGCTGGAAATCATAGACCCCGATCAGATCGAGCGACTCGGTCGCCAAATTGGTTTCTTCGGCAATCTCGCGCGCAACACCTTCTTGCGGCGTCTCGCCTGCCTCCATGAAGCCGGTGATCAGCGCGTACATCTTGCCCGGCCAGGCGGCGTTGCGCGCCAGCAGAATCTGGCCCCGGTACTCGATCACCGCCGCCAGCACGGGCGTGGGGTTGTTCCAGTGGGTGTAGCCGCACGCCGGGCAGCGCAGGCGCTCCTTGGCACCGCCGTCCTCCATCTGCGTGATCAGCGCCAAGGCGCTGGCACACAGCGGGCAAAAGCGGTGGACTGGCAGCATGCCGGTGCTCAAGCGGGGAAGACGCCGGTGGAGAGGTAGCGGTCGCCACGGTCGCAGACCACAAACACCACCGTGGCGTGGCGCTCGCGCAGCGCAATCTGCTGTGCAACCCAGCATGCGCCAGCGGCCGAAATGCCGGCGAACACGCCCTCTTCGCGCGCCAGCCTGCGGCACATCTCCTCGGCGTCGGCTTGGCTCACGTACATCAGTTCATCGACGTGTGACGGGTCGTAAATCTTGGGCAGATATTCCTGCGGCCACTTGCGAATGCCCGGAATGCGCGAGCCTTCGCTGGGCTGGGCACCGATCACCTGGACCTTGGGGTTCTTTTCCTTGAGAAATTTGGACACGCCGGTAATCGTTCCGGTGGTGCCCATGGCGCTCACAAAATGGGTGATGCGGCCTTTGGTGTCGGCCCAAATTTCGGGGCCGGTGGTTTCGTAGTGGATGCGCGGGTTGTCGGCGTTGGCAAACTGGTCGAGCACACGGCCCTTGCCATCGTTGTGCATCTGGGTGGCCAGGTCGCGCGCGTACTCCATGCCGCCGCTCTTGGGCGTGAGGATCAACTCGGCACCAAAGGCCTTCATGGTCTGCACGCGCTCAATCGACAGGTCCTCGGGCATGATCAGCAGCATGCGGTAGCCCTTGATCGCAGCCGCCATCGCCAGTGCGATACCGGTGTTGCCCGAAGTGGCCTCGATCAGCGTATCGCCGGGCGCGATTTCGCCGCGCTCCTGGGCACGCGTAATCATCGACAGGGCAGCACGGTCCTTGACCGAGCCGGCCGGGTTGTTGCCTTCGAGTTTGCCCAGCACCACGTTGTGGCGTTCGGCGTTCTCCTGTGCGTTGATACGCCGCAATGCCACCAGCGGAGTCTTGCCAACCAGGTCTTCAATCGATGGATAGTTCATACCCTTAAAT
>CAIPBW010000174.1 GCA_903863395.1 uncultured beta proteobacterium | reverse complement strand
GGCCTGTGCCTGCACGACATGATGCTGCTCCCCCTGGACCGCCTGCGCCGCTTCTTCGACGCCCTCCAGTCCGATTCAACGCAAGCCGCATCGCCCACCCAAGCCGTGTCCGGGGCGGCGGCGGGCGACGATTTCTGCTTGCAGCATGAGGAGCCCGCCGCCACCCCGGACGCGGCCCTCCCGGAGCGGCATAGCGCCGCCACCCCGGAGCGCCAGCAAGCCGCCACCCCCTCCGAAGCCGAAGCCAAAACCCTCAAGCTCCTGTTCGAAGAAGTCTGCACCCGCCTGCGCTACCTGTGCGACGTGGGCATTGGCTACCTCACGCTCGACCGCCAGAGCCGCACCTTGAGTGGCGGCGAAGTGCAGCGCATCAACCTCACCACAGCGCTGGGCACCTCGCTGGTCAACACCTTGTTTGTGCTCGACGAACCCAGCATCGGCCTGCACCCACGCGACATGCACCGCATCATCGTCGCCATGCAACGCCTGCGCGATGCTGGCAACACCCTGGTGGTGGTAGAGCACGACCCGGCCGTGATGCTCGCCGCCGACCGCATGCTCGACATGGGGCCGGGCCCGGGCGAGCGCGGCGGCACCATCGTGTTTGACGGCAGCACCGAAGCGCTCAAAAGTGCCGACACCCTCACCGGTGCCTACCTGGGCGGGCGCAAGCAGGTTGGCATGGGCTTCAAGCGCATGGTTGCGGCCAACACGCCACGGCTGCTGCTTGAAGGCGTGACCGAGCACAACCTCAAGAACATCTCGATCGAAATCCCGCTGCAGCGCATGGTGTGCATCACCGGCGTGTCGGGCTCGGGCAAGTCCACGCTGGTGCAGGACGTGCTCGCTCCGGCCCTGCTGCGCCACTTTGGCAAATCGACCGAAACGCCGGGTGCCCACGTACGCCTGCTCGGGGCCGAGCAGTTGAGCGCGGTGGTGTTTGTCGACCAGTCGCCCATTGGCAAAACGGCGCGCTCCAACCCGGTGAGCTACGTCGGTGCCTGGGACGCGATTCGCGAGCTGTTTGCCACCGCGCCGCTCTCGCGTGAGCGCGGCTACACCGCCAGCAAGTTCAGCTTCAACAGTGGCGACGGGCGTTGCCCAAGCTGCGGCGGCTCGGGCTTCGAGCATGTCGAGATGCAGTTCCTCAGCGACGTCTATCTGCGCTGCCCGGATTGCGACGGCAAGCGCTACCGGCCCGAGATTCTGGAAGTCACCATCACCCGCGACGTGGCCATGAACGTGGCCGACGTGCTTGACCTCACGGTGAGCCAGGCGGTGCAGCGTTTTGCCAACGACCGCGAGGTGGTGCGCGTGCTGCAGCCCATCGTCGATGTCGGGCTGGAGTACGTCAAGCTCGGCCAGCCCGTGCCCACGCTCTCGGGCGGCGAGGCGCAGCGCCTCAAGCTGGCCGGTTTTCTGGCCGAGGCGGCGCGCAGCAACAGCGCCAGCCGCCAGGCCCTGGCGCAGCGCGGTAGTCTGTTCATGCTCGACGAGCCCACCACCGGTTTGCACTTTGACGACATCGCCAAGCTGCTGCGTGCTTTGCGCAAGCTGATGGACGCGGGCCACTCGCTGGTGGTGATCGAGCACAACCTCGACGTGATCCGCTCCAGCGACTGGCTGATCGACCTTGGCCCCGAGGGGGGTGAAGGCGGCGGCGAAGTGGTGGCCTATGGCACGCCCGAAGACGTGCTGCTGCACCCCACCTCACACACCGGCAAGGCCCTGCGCGACTACGCGGCGCAAATGGGAGTGGTGCACGAGATTGCGGAGCCGCGCCTGGCCTATGGTGCGCTCGCCGCCGTTGGCGGCATTGCGCTCGCTGCGGCTCTGTGGCGTGCGGAAGGGAATGGGGGTCAGGCCCCGAGGGAATGGGGTCAGAGGGAATGGGGTCAGATCCCAATTCAGGACAAGAGCGCAGACGGAGAAGAGCAGCCTCCAACGAAATTGGGCTCTGACCCCATTTCCGCCATTTCCGACGCGCGCAATTCCGTCCTAACCACAGAAAACTCCATCCGCATCGTCAACGCCCGCGAGCACAACCTCAAGTCGCTCAGCGTCAACATCCCGCGCGGCAAGTTCAACGTGGTCACGGGCGTCTCGGGTTCGGGCAAATCCACGCTGGCGTTTGACATTTTGTTCAACGAAGGCCAGCGCCGTTATCTGGAGTCGCTCAACGCCTACGCCCGCTCGATCGTGCAGCCCGCAGGGCGGCCCGAGGTGGATGCGGTGTATGGCATTCCGCCCACGGTGGCGATTGAGCAGCGTCTGTCGCGCGGCGGGCGCAAGTCCACCGTGGGCACCACCACCGAGGTCTGGCATTTCCTGCGGCTGCTGTTTGTGAAGCTGGGCACGCAGCATTGCGTCAAGGACGGTGCGGCGGTGCAGCCGCAGTCGGCTGACAGCATTGCCGCGCAGTTGCTCACCCAGTACCGGGGTCAGCACATCGGCTTGCTTGCGCCGCTGGTGGTCTCGCGCAAAGGCGTGTACACCGAGCTGGCCGATTGGGCGCGGCCGCGTGGCTTTACGCATTTGCGGGTGGACGGCAACTTTTTGCCCACCACGGGATTCCCGCGTATCGACCGTTTCAAGGAACACAACATCGAGCTGCCGGTAGCCAGCCTGGATGTGAGCGCTGCCAACGAAGTTGCCTTGCGTGCCGCACTCACCAGCGCCTTGCAGCACGGCAAAGGCGTGGTGCAGGTGCTCTCGCATCTGGACGGCTTGGGCACTGCCATGGCCGAGGGTGCGCCCACGGCGGGCATTG
>CAIPBW010000173.1 GCA_903863395.1 uncultured beta proteobacterium | reverse complement strand
GGTGCGCTCGGTGAAGTCGCGCAGGGCAAAGCCGTGGCGCAGGCGCAGCGCGTTGAGCATGAACTCAAACGGCAACTGCGCGTGCGCAACCTCCTGGTCCTGCGCCAGCGCATTGCCCGCAAGCGCGTGCTCCATGTAGCGCAGCGGCTCGCGCAGGCGCTCCTGGCGCAGCACGCGGTGGGCAAAGCTGAGCTTGCTGTGCGCGCCCGCGCCAATGCCCAGGTAGTCGCCAAACTGCCAGTAGTTCAGGTTGTGGCGGCAGCGCTGTCCGGCGCGTGCATAGGCCGAGACCTCGTAGCGGTCCATCCCGGCTAGCGCGGTGCGCTCGGTGATGTAGTCGAGCATGGCGTAGGCGGTGTCGTCCACCGGGAGCACGGGCGGGTATTTGGCGAAATAGGTGTTGGGCTCAAGCGTGAGCTGGTAGATCGAGATATGCGGCGGCGCAAACTCCAGCGCCGTGGCCACGTCCTGCGCCAAGTGCTCCATGGTCTGCCCCGGCAGGGCGTACATGATGTCCAGATTGAAGGTGGCAAAGGACCGCGCGGCCTCGCCCACGGCAGCCAGCGCCTGGGCCCGGTCGTGCACGCGGCCAAGCGCGCGCAGGTGGGAGTCGTTGAAGCTTTGCACGCCGACCGAAAGCCGTGTGACCCCGGCCTGGGCAAAATCGCGGAACCGGTCCTTCTCAAAGGTTCCGGGGTTGGCCTCGAGCGTGATCTCGCACAGCGGCTCCAGCGGCAACCGTGCGCGGATGTCGCTGATCAGCCGGTCGATGGTGGCCGGGGCAAACAGGCTGGGCGTGCCGCCACCAATAAACACGCTGTGCACGCTGCGCCCCCACACCAGGGGCAGGGCCGCTTCCAGGTCGGCCAGCAGCGCTTGCACGTAGCGCTGCTCGGGCACGGTGCCATCAGACGCAGCATGCGAGTTGAAGTCGCAGTACGGGCACTTGCGCAGGCACCAGGGGATGTGCACGTAGAGCGACAGCGGCGGCAGCGAAGGCAATTGCAGCAAGCCCGGGCGCATCAACTCCACCACGCCGCGCTGCGGCACCGCACCCGCACTCATGGGCTGGGCAGCCAGCGTTCGCGCATCAGCGCCACCATGGCCTGCGCCGCGCGCCCTCGGTGGCTGTTGGCGTTTTTCACCTCCACCGGCAACTGCGCAAAGGTCTGGCCAAACTCGGGAATCCACATCACCGGATCAAAGCCAAAGCCGTTGCTGCCCATGGGCTCTCGGGCAATTTGCCCGACCACGCGGCCCACCGCCACCAGCGGCTCGGGGTCGTCGGGCGAACGCAGCGCCACCAGGGTGCTGACCATGGCGGCGCGCCGGTTGTCCTGGCCCTGCATTTGCTCCAGCAGGGCGCGCACGTTGTTGGCGTCGCCCTTGTCGTAGCCAAACTGGGTGGCGTAGTAGGCGGTGTCCACCCCCGGCAGGCCGCCAAAGGCGTCCACGCACAGGCCGGCGTCGTCGGCCAGCGCCGCAAGGCCGGTGTACTGCGCGGCATTGCGTGCCTTGGTCAGGGCGTTCTCAATGAAGGTACGGTACGGCTCGGGCGCTTCGGGCACGCCCAGATCCGCCTGCGCCACCAGGGTGCAGCCCAGCGGCGCAAACATGGCTTGCAGCTCAGCGAGCTTGCCGCGGTTGTTGGATGCAAGAACAATTTTCATGGAGCGGGTTCAATCTGTTAATCATTGCGGAATTCACGACTTACGCGTTCGTCATCGCGAGGCCACTTCCTCACCTCGTCATCGCGAGGCCACTTCCTCACCTCGTCATCGCGAGGCCACTCTTCCCTCTCGTCATCGCGAGGCCGAAGGCCGTGGCGATCCATGCAGGAATACCAAAGGCATGGACTGCCGCGTCGCTTCGCTCCTCGCAGTGACGAAGCCACTGTTCAAGGCTGGGCCAAGGCGGCTTGCTGCAACTGCATCAGCTCGGTGATGCCCTTTTCGGCCAGCGAGAGCAGCGCGTCCATTTCGGCACGCGAGAAGGCGGCGCCTTCGGCTGTGCCCTGCACTTCGACAAAGTGCCCGGCGCCGGTCATGACGACGTTCATGTCGGTGTCGCAGGCTGAGTCTTCGGTGTATTCCAGGTCCAACAGCGGCACGCCCTGCACAATGCCCACCGAAATGGCGGCCACCGGCGCAATGATGGGCGACTGCGTGATCTTGCCCGCAGCCAGCAGGCCGTTGACCGCGTCCTGCGCCGCCACAAAGGCACCGGTAATGGCGGCGGTGCGCGTGCCACCATCGGCTTGCAGCACGTCGCAGTCCATCTGAATGGTGCGCTCGCCGAGCAGTTTCAGGTCGAACACGGCGCGCATCGAGCGGCCGATGAGGCGCTGGATTTCCTGCGTGCGCCCGCTTTGCTTGCCGCGTGCGGCTTCGCGGTCGCTGCGGGTATGGGTGGCGCGCGGCAGCATGCCGTATTCGGCCGTGACCCAGCCCTCACCGCTGCCGCGCTTGTGCGGCGGCACTTTTTCCTCCACCGACGCAGTGCACAGCACCCGCGTGCCGCCAAACTCGATCAGCACCGAGCCCTCGGCATGCACGGTGTAGCCGCGCGTGATGCGCACCGGACGCAGTTGGTTGGCAGCGCGCGCGTTGGCACGAACAAATTCAGTCATGGAAATACCTCAAGCAGTGTGAAAGCGCCCCAGTGGGCAGAAAAAGTCAGGATTTGCGCGCCGACGTGCGCCGGATGGCTTCGTTGATTTCGGCAATCGAACGCTCGATGCCAGCGTCGTCCAGATCGTCCATGGCGGAGTCGCCCCAGCCGCCCTGCACGGTGGAGGCAAACACGCCGTCGTCGATATTTTCGGTGCTGACCGAGCCGCGCGTGGAGGGCTGGGCGTCGGGGGTTTCCCACTCCAGCGCAATCACGGTCACGTTGTCGCTGTGGGAACCGGCCTTGATCAGGGCGCGCTCCACCAGATCGGGCACGGCGCTGGACACCGGCTTGATGCCCAGGTGGTACACGATGTCGGAATCGTCCAGGCTGCCCCAGAGTCCGTCCGAGCACAACAAGATGCGGTCGCCCTGCAGCAGCGGCACTGGGCCGGTGATCTCGAACTCGGGCTTGACCGGCGAGCCCAGGCAGGTGTAGAGCACGTTGCGGTTGGTGGGCTCCACCGGGTGCTCGGCAGCGCCCGCGCGGCGGCGTTGCTCCAGGTAGGAGTGGTCGCGGGTGCGTGCCAGTAGCTCGCCATCGCGCACCAGGTACAGGCGCGAGTCGCCGCAGTGCATCCAGTGCGCAGCGCCGTCTTGCACCAGTGCCAGTACCAGGGTGGTGCGCGGTGTGTCCATCAGGCCCTGCTCGGCCGCGTAACGCAGAATCTGGCGGTGCGCGGTGAGGATGGCCATGGTGAAGAAGGCGTTGACGTCGGCAATCTCGGGCTTGGCCTGCTCCTGGTAGAGCGTGGCAATCACCTGCAAGGCCATTTGCGACGCCACCTCGCCCTGGGGGTGCCCGCCCATGCCATCGGCCAGCAGGAACAGGCCCGACGACTTGGTATAGCAGTAGCCCATGCGGTCTTCGTTCTTCTCGCGACCACCTTTGCGGCTTAACTGGAAGACTGAAAACTTCATTTGGGCTTGGCACCCGCAGGCGTTGCGCCCTGAACTGACTTCTTGGTTTCGGAAACCATGGTGTCAAACTGCATGCGCACCTTCTCGGTCACGCTGAGCTTGGTGTAGCGGCGCTCGCCCTCGCGGCTGAGTTCCTTTTGCAGCGCGAACACCGACTGCGGACGCGACAGGGGGTCGAGCGACATGCACCACTCCACCACCTCGATCAGGTTGTCGGAGTAAACGCCGCGCAGCCGCCCCATGGCGGTGGCAATGCGGTCTTTTTCCAGGCGCTGCGGTGCCTCGTTGGGCGGGTAGCCCTGCATGCAAGCGTAGATGCAGGCGCCAATCGCATAGATATCGGTCCACGGCCCCATCGAGGCGTCACGCCGGTACATTTCGGGCGCGGCAAAACCGGGGGTGTACATCGGGCGCACAAAGTTGCCCTCTTTGCTCAGCACTTCGCGCGCTGCGCCAAAGTCGATCAGCACCGACTTGTTGTCGTCGGTAATAAAAATGTTGGCCGGCTTGATGTCCAGGTGCAGCATCTTGTGCTGGTGCACGATGCGCAAGCCGCGCAGGATTTCGTCAAACAGAGAGCGGATGGTGGACTCGCGAAACACCTTGCTCTGCTTGAGGTCGCGCGC
>CAIPBW010000172.1 GCA_903863395.1 uncultured beta proteobacterium | reverse complement strand
CGCAGGTGCCACGGGTACGCTGGAGCCCGCCCATGGGCCCAAGGCCAAGATCGTTATCACCCAAGTCGAGACCAACCGCGCATTTACGGCTCAAAGGAAGCTGCCACTGTGCACCATGCGCGTGGAACACGAGTTGCTGGAAAACGCAGGCAAAACCACGGTCGTGCACCGTGTGGTGTTCCGAGGGCTGCTTGTTGGCGGCCCCCTTCGCAAAAGCATGCCGCGCACCCTGCGCGGCTTGAAGCGGATTGCGGAGATCTACTAACTTAGGCCTTCACTTCGAACCACGCTGTTGTTTGTGCAGTCCGATGTCATGCGTGCTGCGCTACCCAATCTTTCAGCGCGGCATCAATGCGTGCTTGCCAGCCTTCGCCGCTAGCCTGAAAATAGCCCACTACTTCAGGGGAAAGCCGGATAGTGGTGGAAACTTTTCGCGGCGCTTTTTGCGGCCCTCGCCCGCGGCGCAGCTTGGTTTGCAGCGCTGCTGGCAAGTCAGTCAGTCGCACGGCCTGGCGGAACATTTCATCGGTCCATTCGGGGTTGTCGGCGTCCGTCAATTCAGGATTGGGTTTCTTGTTCATGGCGTTTGACCTCTCGCGGATTGGCTTTTCGAAAACTGATGACCCGAATGCCCTTGGGCGTTTCGGTAAATACCAGCGAATACACCCGACCACCGATCAAGCCCAGCGCCGAAAAACGTACCTCAGGGTAGGCTTTGCGCGTGTCTTGCCAGATCACAGCGGTCTCGAATTCAAAAGCAGTTACCAAGCTGAACGGCAAACCGCGATCGCGAATATTTGCAGCATCCTTGGGTGGGTCGAAGTCGAGGTGCATGGAATTTATTGTAACAACAATAAAATATACCAGCAGAGAGAGGTCCGGTAGATCAGTGGAGCGAGAGACCGAAGTCGAGGCGCGTGGTGGGATGGACGCCTTACTGGCCTTGCAACCCAGCGAGCTGCCCGTCACAACGACAGTGGCATTAACGGCCGCTTTTCAGACTTGCGCCTTCGCAAGTCTTTTGTAAGGCCATTGCCCGACACTGCGCGCTGGCATCGGACGTTCGGTGGCACAATCGCGCGTCGATCAGTCGGTCCTTCCCATGCCACAGTCGCATCCGCAAGACGGTTCAGCCGTGTCGCGGAAGGTGTTTTTACCAAGCTAAGTTTCCTGCAGGGAAACGGAGGTCAGCGCAATATGAGTCAATCCACGTCCCAAGGGGCGAGTCAGGCCGCGTCGGTGCAATCGACGGTTTACCAGGCCTACCAAAGCAATACCCATCTGTTTGGCGGCAACGCTCCGTACGTTGAAGAAATGTACGAGAACTACCTCGCCAATCCGGGCAGCGTGCCCGACTCGTGGCGCGATTACTTTGACGCCTTGCAAAATGTTCCCGCCGTGGACGGCAGTTCCGCCAAGGACGTGGCTCACCTGCCGGTGATCAACGCCTTTGCCGAGCGCGCCAAGCAGGGCCCTGCCCGCGTGGTGGTGGCCAGCGAAGCCGACTCCGAGGTGGGACGCAAGCGCACCGCCGCGCAGCAGCTCATTGCCGCCTACCGCAACGTGGGCGCACGCTGGGCCGATCTGGACCCGCTCAAGCGCATCGAGCGCGACAAGATCCCTGAGCTGGAGCTGTCGTTTTACGGCTTCAATGACGCCGACCAGGAAACGCGCTTCAACACCAGTAACACCTTTTTCGGCAAAGAGTCGATGACGCTGCGCGAGATGCTCAACGCGCTGCGCGAAACCTACTGCGGCACCATTGGTGCCGAGTTCATGTACACCACTGACCAGAATCAGAAGCGCTGGTGGCAACAAAAGTTGGAGAGCATTCGTGCCAAGCCCAACTTCTCGACCGACAAGAAGAAATACATCCTGGACCGCCTGACCGCCGCCGAAGGCCTGGAGCGCTTTTTGCACACCAAGTTTGTCGGCCAGAAGCGCTTCTCGCTCGAAGGTGGCGAGAGCTTCATTGCCGCCATGGACGAGCTGATCCAGCAGGCCGGCGCACGCGGCGTGCAGGAAATCGTGATTGGCATGGCGCACCGTGGCCGCCTCAATGTGTTGGTCAACACCCTGGGCAAGATGCCCGGCGACCTGTTTGCCGAGTTTGACCACACGGCGCCTGAAGATCTGCCTTCCGGTGACGTGAAGTACCACCAGGGCTTCAGCTCGGACGTGGCCACCTCGGGCGGGCCGGTGCACTTGTCGCTGGCGTTCAACCCCTCGCACCTGGAAATCGTCAACCCGGTGGTCGAAGGCTCGGTGCGCGCGCGCATGGACCGCCGCAACGACCCCACCGGCAACCAGGTGCTGCCGGTGCTGGTGCACGGCGACGCGGCCTTTGGTGGCCAGGGCGTCAACCAGGAAACGCTGGCGCTGGCGCAAACGCGTGGTTACACCACCGGCGGCACGGTGCACATCATCATCAACAACCAGATCGGCTTTACCACCTCCGACCCGCGCGATATGCGCTCGAGTGCGTTTTGCACCGACATCGTCAAGATGGTTGAGGCACCGGTGCTGCACGTCAATGGCGACGACCCCGAAGCGGTGGTGCTGGCAACCCAACTGGCGTTGGAGTTCCGCATGGAGTTCCGCCAAGACGTAGTGGTGGACATCACGTGCTTCCGCAAGCTTGGCCACAACGAGCAGGACACGCCGAGCCTGACGCAACCACTGATGTACAAGAAGATTACCGCCCACCCCGGCACGCGCAAGCTATACGCTGACAAGCTCGCCACGCAGGGCCTGGGCGACACCTTGGGCGACGACATGGTCAAGGCCTACCGTGCCGCCATGGACGTGGGCCGCCACACGGTGGACCCGGTGCTGACCAACTTCAAGAGCAAGTACGCGGTCGACTGGACGCCGTTTTTGGGCAAGAAGTGGACCGACGCCGCTGACACCGCCATCCCCATGTCCGAGTGGAAGCGTCTGGCCGAAAAAATCACCACCATTCCCGAGGGTGTGACGCCGCACCAACTGGTGCGCAAGGTCTATGACGACCGCGCCGCCATGGGCCGGGGCGAAACCAATGTGGACTGGGGCATGGGCGAGCACATGGCGTTTGCATCGCTGGTGGCTAGCGGCTACCCGGTGCGCCTGTCGGGCGAAGACTGTGGGCGCGGCACCTTCACCCACCGCCACGCGGTCATCCACGACCAGAAGCGCGAAAAATGGGACGTGGGCACCTATGTGCCGCTGCAAAACGTGGCCGAGAACCAGGGTCAGTTCGTGGTCATCGACTCGATCCTGTCCGAAGAAGCCGTGCTGGGCTTTGAATACGGCTACGCCTCCAACGATCCCAACACGCTGGTGATCTGGGAAGCGCAGTTTGGCGACTTTGCCAACGGTGCTCAGGTGGTGATTGACCAGTTCATCGCCTCGGGCGAAGTCAAGTGGGGCCGCGTCAACGGCATCACGCTGATGCTGCCGCACGGCTACGAAGGCCAGGGCCCGGAGCACAGCTCGGCGCGCCTGGAGCGCTTCATGCAGCTCAGCGCCGACGCCAATATGCAAGTGGTGCAGCCCACCACCGCCAGCCAGATCTTCCACGTGCTGCGCCGCCAGATGGTGCGCAAGCTGCGCAAGCCCCTGGTCATCATGACGCCCAAGTCACTGCTGCGCGCCAAGGATGCGGCTTCGCCCCTGTCCGAGTTCACCAAGGGCAGCTTCCAGACCGTGATTCCCGAAACCAGGGAACTCAAGAGCGACAAGGTCAAGCGCCTGGTGGTGTGCTCGGGCAAGGTCTATTACGACCTGGTCAGAAAGCGCGAAGAGAAGGGCATTGACGATGTGGCCATCGTGCGCGTCGAGCAGTTGTATCCGTTCCCGCACAAGGCGTTTTCCACCGAGCTCAAAAAGTACCCGCAGGTGGCCGAGGTCGTGTGGTGCCAGGACGAACCCCAAAACCAGGGCGCCTGGTTCTTTGTGCAGCATTACCTGCACGAGAACATGGCCGAAGGCCAGCGCCTGGGCTACTCGGGGCGCGCCGCTTCGGCCTCCCCCGCAGTGGGCTACTCGCACTTGCACCAGGAGCAGCAAAAGGCTCTGGTGGAAGGTGCATTCGCGAAACTCAAGGGCTTTGTCCTGACCAAATAAGGAAGAATTGTTATGGCAATCGTAGAAGTCAAAGTGCCGCAGTTGTCGGAATCTGTAGCCGAAGCAACCCTGTTGCAGTGGAAGAAAAAAGTTGGTGAGGCCGTGGCCATCGACGAAATCCTGATCGAAGTCGAAACCGACAAGGTGGTGATGGAAGTGCCAGCGCCCGCCGCGGGTGTGCTGACCGAACTGTTGGTGGCAGACGGCTCCACCGTCGCCGCCGAGCAGTTGATCGCCCGCATCGACACCGAAGGCAAGACCGGCGTGAGCGCGCCGGTGGCTCCGGTGGTGGCTGCTGCTGCCGCGTTGGTGGCCGCCAGCGCCACCGCCACCGCTGCAGCAACCCCCAGCAAAGCCGGTGTAGCCATGCCCGCCGCTGCCAAGCTGATGGCCGACAACGCCCTTGCGGCGGGATCGGTTAGCGGCACCGGTAAGGACGGACGCATCACCAAGGGCGACGTGCTACAAGCCGTGGCCGCACCCAAGGCGGTAGCTACTGCTGCGGTTATTCCCACCGGCGTGCGCGCCGCCACTTTGCCGCAAGTGGCAGCCCCCACGCTGAACCTGGGCGAGCGCCCCGAGCAGCGTGTGCCCATGAGCCGCCTGCGCGCGCGCGTGGCCGAGCGCCTGCTGCAATCGCAAAGCAGCAATGCCATTTTGACCACCTTCAACGAAATCAACATGGCCCCGGTCATGGAGATGCGCAAGCGCATGCAGGACCGCTTTGAGAAAGAGCACGGCGTCAAGCTCGGTTTCATGAGCTTCTTCGTCAAGGCTGCGGTGCACGCGCTCAAGAAGTTCCCGGTGCTCAACGCTTCGGTCGATGGCACCGACATCGTTTACCACGGCTACTTTGACATCGGCATCGCCGTGGGCTCGCCCCGCGGTCTGGTGGTGCCCATCCTGCGCAACGCCGACCAGATGAGTTTTGCCGACATCGAGAAGAAAATTGCCGAGTTTGGCGTCAAGGCGCGCGACGGCAAGCTTGGCATGGAAGAAATGACCGGCGGCACCTTCTCCATCAGCAACGGTGGCACGTTTGGCTCGATGATGTCCACGCCGATCATCAACCCGCCGCAAAGCGCCATTTTGGGTGTGCACGCCACCAAGGACCGCGCCATGGTGGAAAACGGCCAGGTGGTGGTGCGCCCCATGAACTACTTTGCCATGAGCTACGACCACCGCATCATTGACGGGCGCGAAGCGGTGCTGGGATTGGTGGCGATGAAAGAGGCGTTGGAAGACCCAGCACGCCTGCTATTCGACATCTAGCGGGAGCTACTGCGCGACTGTGTGGCTTTGTTGCGGGTCCCGTTCTCCCCATCCTCACGTAGCGCTGCTACGTTCCGGTGGGTCGACACCCGCGCCTAACCACACAGCCGCTCGCTACGCTCCTTGAGGGCGTTGTTACTCGAACAGGAGAATTTTGTGAGCAAACAATTTGACGTGATTGTCATTGGCGCGGGCCCTGGTGGTTACATCGCGGCCATTCGTGCGGCCCAGTTGGGGTTTAGCGTGGCGTGTGTGGATGAGTGGAAGAGCGCCACGGGCGGGCCGGCGCCGGGGGGCACGTGCACCAACGTTGGTTGCATCCCGAGCAAGGCGTTGCTGCAGTCGAGCGAGCATTTCCACCACGCCAACCACCACTTCGCCGAGCACGGCATTGCAGTCGAGGGGGTGTCGATGGACGTGGCCAAGATGGTTGCGCGCAAGGACACGGTGGTTAAGCAAAACAATGAAGGCATCCTGTACCTGTTCAAGAAGAACAAGGTCAGCTTCTTCCATGGCCGTGGCGCGTTTGTGAAGGCGCAGCCAGAGGGCTACACCATCGAAGTCAGCGGCGCTGCGTCGGAGACGCTGCTGGGCAAGCAGATCATCGTCGCCACGGGTTCGAGCGCACGTGCGCTGGAGCAGGCACCGTTTGATGAGAAGAACATTCTCTCCAATGACGGCGCCTTGCGCATCGGTGCTGTGCCCAAGAAGCTCGGCCTGATCGGCTCGGGCGTGATCGGTCTGGAGATGGGTTCGGTCTGGCGTCGTCTGGGCGCAGAAGTCACCATTCTCGAAGGCCTGCCGACCTTCCTGGGCGTGGTGGATGAGCAGGTGGCCAAGGAGGCGCACAAGGCGTTTACGAAACAGGGTCTCAAGATTGAACTTGGCGTCACCGTGGGTGCGGTCAAGGCTGGCAAGAAGGGCGTTTCGGTGGCCTACACCAACGCCAAGGGCGAAGCCCAGGCGCTGGAAGTGGACAAGCTGATCGTGTCCATTGGCCGTGTGCCCAACACCACCGGGTTGAACGCGCAAGCGGTGGGGCTCAAGCTCGATGCGCGCGGCGCAATCGAGGTCGATGGCGACTGCCGCACCAACCTGCCGGGCGTGTGGGCCGTGGGCGACGTGGTGCGTGGCCCGATGCTGGCGCACAAGGCCGAGGAAGAGGGCGTGGCCGTGGCCGAGCGCATTGCCGGCCAGCACGGGCACGTCAACTTCAACACCATCCCCTGGGTGATTTACACCAGCCCCGAGATTGCCTGGGTCGGTCAAACCGAACAACAGCTCAAGGCCAGTGGTCAGGCGTACAAGGCGGGTTCGTTCCCGTTTCTGGCCAACGGCCGCGCGCGCGCGCTGGGCGACACCACCGGCTTTGTGAAGATTCTGGCCGATGCGGCGACGGACGAAATTCTGGGCGTGCACATTGTCGGGCCGCAAGCCAGCGAACTGATTTCGGAAGCCGTGGTGGCGATGGAGTTCAAGGCCAGCGCGGAAGACATTGCCCGCATTTGCCACGCCCATCCCTCGCTGAGCGAAGCGACCAAAGAAGCCGCCCTGGCGGTGGACAAGCGCACGCTCAACTTCTGATCTGTGCAAGAGCGTGTCAAGGCCCTGTATGAGGCGGAGCTGCAAGCCCGCGGCTACGCAGCGGACCCGGCACAACTGCGTGCCATCGAGTCGCTGGAGCGCTGCGCCAACGAATGGGCGGCGTTCAAGCAAAAGCGCTCCAACGCACTCAAGAAACTGATCAACCGGCCCGATATTCCCAAGGGCGTGTACATGCACGGCGGGGTGGGGCGGGGCAAGAGCTTTCTGATGGACTGCTTCTTCAACGCCGTGCCGCTCAAGCGCAAGACGCGGCTGCATTTTCACGAGTTCATGCGCGAGGTGCACCGCGAGCTGGTCGGTCTGCAGGGCACGGTCAACCCGCTGGACGAGCTTGCCAAGCGCATGGCGCGGCGCTACCGACTGGTGTGCTTTGACGAGTTTCACGTGGCCGACATTACCGACGCGATGATCCTGCACCGCTTGCTCACAGCGCTGTTTGCCAACGGCGTCGGTTTTGTTACCACCTCGAACTTCAAGCCTGGCGATTTGTACCCGGGGGGGCTGCACCGCGACCGTATCCTGCCGGCCATTGCGCTGCTCAACGAGCGCATGGAGGTGATCAATGTGGACAACGGCACCGACTACCGCCAGCGCACGCTGGAGGCAATGCAGCTCTACCATGTGCCTGCCGGTGCTGCCGCTGACGCAGCGCTGGAGCAGACCTTTGCCGCTCTGGCCGAGGCGCATGACGACAACCCGGTGCTGCACATCGAGTCGCGCAACATCACCGCGCGCCGACGCGCCGGTGGCGTGGTCTGGTTTGACTTCAAGACCCTGTGCGGCGGGCCGCGTTCGCAAAACGACTACCTGGAAATTGCCACCCAGTTTCACACCGTGCTGCTGTCGGACGTGCCGCATATGCCCGTGCGCATGGCTTCGCAGGCGCGGCGTTTCACCTGGTTGATTGATGTGCTGTACGACCGGCGCGTCAAGCTGGTGCTGTCGGCGGATGTGGTGCCCGAAGATTTGTACACGGAGGGCCCCATGGCACACGAGTTTCCCCGCACCGTTTCGCGCCTCAAGGAAATGCAGTCGCATGGATACCTGCAGCTTGAGCGGCGCGTGGTCGAAACGGCGCTGACATGAACACGCGCTGGCACGCTCTGGCGCTGTGGCTGTTGGTACTGTGCGCCAATGCGCAGGTGGCAGCGCAGGAGGATCCGCTGGCGCTTGCGCGCAGCCGGATCGAAGCGCAACGCCAGCGCGAGACGGCCCAATTCGATGCCCAGGAGCAGGCTTGCGCGAGCCGCTTTGCCGTGACCGACTGCGTCAACGCCGTGCATTCGCAGCGGCGCAAGCTGCTCGCCGAACTCAAGCGCCAGGACGACCGGCTGGTTGATCAGCAGCGCCAGCAGCGCAGCCAGGAGCAGGCCGCAGCGCTGCAGGCCAAGCAGCAGGAGCGCGCGCGCCAACAGGCTGACGCTACCCGTGCGGCGCAACAAGAGGCCGTCGAGCGCAAGGCCACCAGCGCAGAAAAGTCAGCCCAGCGCCCGCCCGCACCCGGCGCAAGCGCGCCCAGGCCCGCGCGGCCCAAGACGTCGGCACCGGTGGACGCGGCAGCCTTGCAACAAAGCCGCGCCGACTACGCACACAAGCAGGAAGAAGCCCAACAACGCCGCGCGCGGCGCGACAAGCACGTGCAGGAAAACAAGGCGTCGCAGCCCCAGCCCCTGCCGGTCCCGCCCTGAGCGGCGTGCTGGTTCAGGTCAGCGGTTCGAGCTTGACGATAACCATCGAAAGGTTGTCGCCTGCGCCGCGTCCGCGGGCGCGCGCCTTGTCGATCAGAAACTCGCTGGCTTCGCGCGGCGTCAGGGCCGATAGCACCGAGCCGAGTTCGCCATTGGTGAAGTAGTGCCAGACGCCGTCGCTGCAGGCCATCAGCACGTCACCCGGGCGCAGTTGTGCAATGAAATGCGAATCCACCGGCGGGTCGCTTTCGGTGCCCAGGCACCCCATCAGGATGTTGGACTGGGGGTGGACGGCGGCTTGCTCTTCGGTGATCTCGCCACGGTTGACCAGCGCCTGCACATACGAGTGGTCGATGGTGCGTTTGATGAACTTGCTGCCGTGGTAGTGGTAAATGCGCGAGTCGCCAGCGTGTGCCCAGTAGCAGTCGCCACCGGGGTTGATCAAAAACGCCGCCAGGGTGCTGTGCGGCTCTTCTTCCGAAGAGATGGCGGTGAGCTTGATCACGATGTGCGACTCCTGCACCACCTGGGTCAGCGTGGCGGCGGCGTCGTCGGTGGCGGGGTCGTAGCGATCAAACAGCTGTTTGGCGGTCATCATCACCTGGTCTGAGGCCTTGCGCCCACCGCTGCGCCCGCCCATGCCGTCGGCTACGACGGCCAACAGGCAGCCGTTGATGCGCGGGTGCTTGAGCAGGGCAACCTGGTCTTGCTGGTACTCGCGGTCGCCCTTGTGGATGCCGGTGGCGGCGGTCAATCGGTAGCCTGATGACATGGTGGGGGGCTCTGGCAATAAAAAATTTGGTTTTGGAACGGTCTGAACGTATTATCTAGCCACCGATGTTAATGCGGTGAAATTTAACTACGACCCTGGTCGACCCTACCTGTGGAAGAAAACCTGCACTCCCCCCAACGCCGCCTGATCGAGCTTCAGATTGAGCACGCGGATCTGGATGCGATGATTGACCGAACCCCGCAAGACGAAACGATCGATGAACTGCTGCTGCGTCGCCTCAAGAAGCGGCGCTTGGCATTGCGTGACGAGATCGCTCGCCTGCAGGGCCAGCTTGAGCCTGATGAGCCTGCTTAAGGCATGAGCTTGCAGGAGCAAGTTGCGCAGGCCTTCGCTAGCGGGGGCCTGCTGGGGCAACTGGTGCCTGCAATCACACCACGCGCCGGTCAGCAACGCATGGCGCAGGAGGTGGCACGCACCATCGAACACGGCGGCGTGCTGGTCGCCGAAGCCGGCACCGGCGTGGGCAAGACCTATGCTTACCTCGTTCCCGCCTTGCTCAGCGGCGAACGCACCCTGATTTCCACCGCCACCAAGGCGCTGCAAGACCAGTTGTTCAACCGCGACATTCCGCGCATCCTCAAGGCGCTGGGCACGCCGGTGCGCGCCGTGCTGCTCAAGGGACGCAGCAGCTACCTGTGTCTGCACCGGCTGGGCGTGGCACGGCAACTGGTGCACGACATGGGCCCGACCGAGCGCGCCGATCTGGCGCAGGTGGTTTCCTGGGCACAGGCCACGGCGTCGGGCGATCTGGCCGAAATCCCCACGCTGGAGGACAACTCAGCCGTCATTCCCTGGGTCACTTCGACTCGGGAAAACTGTCTGGGCGGGGCCTGTGCCCAGGCCGGTGTCTGCCATGTGAACCTGGCGCGCCGTGCTGCCATGGCGGCTGATGTGGTGGTGATCAACCACCATCTGTTTTTTGCTGACCTGAAGGTGCGCGAGTCGGGCGTGGCCGAACTGCTGCCGTCGGCAACCACGGTGGTGTTTGATGAGGCGCACCAGCTCAACGACGTGGGCGTGAATTTTTTGGCGTCGCAGTGGTCTGGCGCGCAGTTGGAGAGTTTGTGTCGCGACCTGAGCGCCAACGGCGCGCTGCTGGCGCTGGGTTGCGCCAATTGGCGCGCTCTGGTGGATGAGCTGCGCCATGCCGAGCAGCGCCTGCGCGCCCTGTGCGGGTCAGGTACCAATGTGCGCCTGGCTTGGGTGGGAGCGGCCCCCGAAGGCGTCGATGCGCGCGCGTGGGAGCAAAGCCTTTCGGATCTGGTGGAGCGCCTGCACGCGCTCGACGCGGTGCTGGTGCCGCTGCAGGACTACGCGCCGGTGCTGCGCGCGCTGCGGGAGCGTGCCAGCGCGCTCCTGCAGGCACTGGAGGTGTTTTCAGAATCCGCAGACGCGGGCACGGTGCGCTGGATCGAGTGCGGCCGCAATCTGCGCCTGGTACAGTCGCCGCTGACGATTGCCGACGCCATGGGGGCGCTGGTGATGGCCCCGGGTTCCGAGTCCGAGCCGAGTCGGCGCTCGTGGATATTTACCTCGGCCACCCTGGGGCACGACGCTACCTTGTCGTGGTTTGTACAGTCCTGCGGCGTGCAGGGTGCCGACGTGCTGCACATTGAGAGCCCCTTTGACTACGCCCGGCAGGCGGTGATGCACGTGCCCGCTGATTTCCCGCAGCCCAGTGACCCCGACCACAGTGCCAGTGTTGCGCTACTGACCGCGCAAGCGGTGCAGGTGCTCGGTGGGCGCACGCTGGTTCTGACCACCACCCTGCGTGCCATGCGCAGCATTGGCGCGGCGCTGCAAAGCTACTTTACCGCGCAGTCGGGCATCGAGGTGCTGGTGCAGGGGATGCTCTCCAAGCGCGAGTTGATTGCACGTTTTTGCCAGCCGCCCACGCCGGGCAGACCGGGCAGTGTGCTGGTGGCGTCGGCGTCGTTCTGGGAAGGGATTGACGTGGTGGGCGAGGCGCTGCAGTTGGTGGTAATCGACAAGCTGCCGTTTGCCCCGCCCGATGATCCGCTGGTGCAGGCGCGTGCGCAGGCTCTGCAGGCGCAGGGCAAGAAGCCATTTGCACATCTGCACTTGCCGCATGCGGCCATTGCCTTGAAGCAGGGTGTGGGGCGGTTGATCCGTAGCGAGACCGATTGCGGTGGTCTGCTGATCTGCGACGTGCGCCTGACGCAGAAAAGCTATGCCAAAAAAATCCTGGCGGCGCTGCCGCCGATGGCACAGGCGGACAGTTACGACGCCTTTCTACAGGCGCTACAGGCGCTTACCAGATTTTCCACCACGGATTTGGGCCGCCCGTAAACCCCTGCGCCAGGAAGCGCGAGTCGGGGTAGTTGCGGTCGAGCACGCGCTTGGTGTCGTCGCGCAGTTGCGTCATCTCCAGCGCGTCGTAGGCCCGGTACAGGATGTAGAGCGCCTCTTCGACGGCTGGCACGTTGCGATAGTCG